>DASWXS010000364.1:0-2908 GCA_036405375.1 Bacteroidia bacterium | reverse complement strand
GTTCGGGCGTAGCCGAGAACCGGCATTTAAAAAGGAGAGTGTAGTTCCCGATTACGCTCGAACTGACACTGGTACTTTTAAAAACTGTTTATAACCCAAAAAACCTGGTAGAATCAATCAGGTTCTTTTTTCCGGCTTTTGCAGCAGATGAATTATCTTCTTTAATCAGCAGGATATTTTTTGTTATCGTATCAAACTCGTTCACATCAATAGTAAAGGTCTCCTTTTTAAATTCCTGGTATTGCTCATTATCCGTGAAACGGCCAACAGAAGAGCCCTGGCTCATCATTCTATCCTTTTCAAACGAACCTATCTTTCCTAAATAATTCCGGAGGTAATAAGTTCCTTCCGGTAAGTATTCAAAGCAGAGATTGAAATTGTCAGCTATAAAATAATGTCTCACCACTTTATTTGTTTTTGCATCTACAATGCACACAACCGCATCACGGTTCGACCAGTTGGTAACCTGCACCACCTGCTCTGTTCGTTTATCTACTTTGGCCGCGCCAAAAAGTTCAGCATAGGGTTCATCTGAAGTAGTAACTATTTCCTTCACCTCAGCTGTATCTTTAATTGCTTTATCCTGGTTTTCCACATATGCCTGGGCACGCTTTAAAATAGAATCTGCCCGTGGAGTATTTTTTACTGTTTCCTCCGGATGTCCACGTTTGTAAACATTAATGATAAAAAAAAGCAGTGCAATAGTAATAGGAACCGATACAAGAATGTACTTGATCTCATTATAAGCCTTTTTCTGTTCTTCGCTGTTAACTTTCGATTTAGGCTTTTGCTGGTAATGCTCTTTATAATATTGCCTTCTTTTCAGGTCTTCCTCCGTAAACGTGTAGCGTTTAGTACGAGCCTGCTCTTTATTCTGTGTAGTTTTAGAGAAAGGCGACTCATAGGTATATGCAGCAGCAGAAAAGCCGTTGTCGTATTTTGATCTGCTTATGGAATGGCTTAATACATCGTAAGCCTCCTGGATAGCCCTGAATTTTATAACCGCTTCCGGGTTATTCGGGTTTTTATCGGGATGATAGATCTTCACCAGCTTGCGATAAGCCGCTTTTATTTCCGCTGTAGTCGCAGATTTGGTTAACCCAAGTATGGAATAATGATCGCTCATTGCGAAGGCTAAAGATACTCAAAATATAATTCAGGCAGGACAGGAAGTAACAGGATCAACCGTGCAAATATCTGTCGATAAGCCTTGGTAATGCAAAAGAATTGATGTCTTCCATTTTTATAACCTGGAACCCTTCCTGCTTTTTTAACTTATTCTCCGGTCTTATATGTATAAAAGTGGCGTAAATATGCTGATGAGAAAGCACATGTTTGTTTTGCCCGGATATCTTTTGGATGGTAAATGTCTCCTCACCAAAAAAGGTCTTGAGTTTCTTGGGAAGCTCTTTCGGATCCAGTTGTTTAGGCTCTTCCAGTAATGGAAATTCGAATAGTTCTGTCCAGATGTCTTTACCTGTACGCTTTCTGATCAGCGTTTGCTTTGCTTGATCCTCAATCAGCAAATAATAAAAATAACGATCACGTACTTTCGTCTTTTTTTCTTTCACCGGTAATGCTGATACCCGTTTTTCTGCATAAGCTGCACATGAGCCTTGAACGGGGCATTTTGAACAATCAGGCGAAACAGGCTTGCATTGCAAGGCACCAAACTCCATGACCGCCTGGTTGTGTAAACCCGGATTTTTATCATTTATGAGTTGATTAGCCAGGTCAAGAAATTCTTTTTTACCCTGTGTACTGTCGATGGGAGTAGCGATTCCGAAATAACGTGCTAAAACACGGTATACATTTCCATCCACTACTGCCTGTTTTTCGTTAAAACAAAACGAAGCAATAGCTGCCGCAGTATATGGCCCGATTCCTTTTAATTTAAGTATCTCCGCGTAAGTACCCGGAAAAATTCCTTTGTGATCCTTCACAACCATGTTAGCTGTTGCATGCAGATTACGGGCCCGCGAATAATACCCCAAACCCTGCCAGGTCTTCATTACATCATCGATTGGGGCCTTTGCCAGGTGTTTTACGGTTGGATATTTTTCGGTAAAAGCAAAGTAGTAGCTCATGCCCTGCTCTACACGTGTTTGTTGGAGAATGATCTCAGAAAGCCATATTTTATAAGGATCCTGGGTGTTTCTCCAGGGAAGATCGCGTTTGTTTTTTTTATACCAGGCAGTAATATGTTTCGAAAAATCGTTCATCGTAATCCGGAAAGTCAAAGTTAGCAAGAAGTTTGGAAGTTTTGGATTTATGAACGAAATGATTCTTTCTTTTCGGAAGAACAGAAAAACACCTTATACAAAGGCTTCCAGGCAATCTAAACCCCGGGTTTTTTTTCTGCAAATTTGCTTCCTTTCCCTGCTTGTATTGTCATTAGAAGGATTTCGTTCATTCCCGGGTGCAAATACCTGGTCAATCTCTATTCTACTTAACAATTTCTCAAAACCACACAACACCAAACTATACTTTTTTTTAGCTTTTTTTTATCTCTACTGAAAAACAAGCATTTGAAATTTTTATTGTCAAAAATGACAAATTAGTCGTGTTAAAAAGTAAGTTCAAATGTTCATTTCATTTTTTGCAGGCGCTCTTTTTTTTTCAAACATTTGTAGAACACAAGATGCCCATTCTGTATTTTACGAAAAGCCCTCAAAAAGCCAGTAAAATCAACCAATATAAGCATTGCCGTGTTTTGAGATTGTTTTTTGAAATTGTTGATTTGTGCAGAGAGAAAATGAGTAAGGGTTTTTGCTCATTTCTTTCTGAAACAGATGAGAAAATTGAATTGTACCATACATTGAATTTTTAATCCCCACTCCGCCCTTTGGCGTTGAAAAATTAAAAGCGATGTATAATATATATACGATATGACTGAACCAATATTAAT
>DASWXS010000363.1:0-2667 GCA_036405375.1 Bacteroidia bacterium | reverse complement strand
AATTCCTTGTGCCTGCAGTGCCCAAACCGGGTAAGTATCGTTATCACCGCTGGTAATCAGGATAGCGTTGGGGGCCAATCCCATGATCACATTATAATTGTAATACATCATCCCAGTTGAAAGTAAGCCTGCATCAAATTTTTTCTTACAATACAAATCCCGGTCAGAAATATTTCGCTCCATTTCGGAAATATTGATCATATAATCCAGGTGCTCGGTTCTGCCCTCACCTAATGCAGCTGCTTTTTTCAGATAAGGAACAAGTT
The DNA here is from genome assembly GCA_036405375.1 of Bacteroidia bacterium. GTDB lineage: Bacteria > Bacteroidota > Bacteroidia > B-17B0 > Aurantibacillaceae > JADJDM01. The sequence goes on along the minus strand of DASWXS010000363.1, from coordinate 2,401 downwards.
TTAGATCATTTCCTCCCAAAGCAAATTTGCATAGGTTGTATTCATAAGTTTCAGGGATATTTTTCTCCATGTCTTTTACTATTTTCTGCAGATCGTTATCTCTCTCTTCCATGGATCTTGAATCGGTTGTATCATTAAACGTCAGAATACGATTGGCATAAAAGTAATTGTACCATGCATCGGCATCTTTAGGATTTTGCTCCGTTAGTTTTTTCCAGGCAGCTGATTGCTGTTTATAATAGCTGATCGATTTTTGTACTCTTGCATTTCCAAGAATGCGTTCCGGTTTTTGCGAAAATGCCGCTGTAACATATAATGTAGTGGCTAATAGAAAGCTAAATAATTTCATGATTTTGACATTTACAACTTATACCCGCAGATTAGGGATCGGTTCAATGATAAATAAAAAATTCAGGCAGAAAGGTCATTTTAGCATCTTATAACAAATGCGGGCAACTACCAATTCAAGCTATCTATTCTTCTGCATAATTGCTATATTTGGGAAAAATGAAATATACTATACACCTCATCTATAAAATACTTATCGGCATTTCTATTTTTATATTACCCGGTAAAATTTTTTCCCAAACAGGCACCCTGGAGATGGCCACTGAAGCTGTGATGCCTCCTGAGCCAATGGAACCATACGACAGGCAGGAGATATATGACCCAAATGGTGAATACAAAGTACTGGAAAATGGGAAGATCACTGCACGGGGCCATCATAAAAATAAGATCAGGACCGGAGAATTCATCTATTATGAAAATAACGGAAGTGTTAAGAAAAGAGAAAATTATCTTGAAGGAAAATTGCATGGCGAGTATAAAGAATACAATTACGGGCTTCTAAAATATTCGCGGGAGTATTTTAAAGGTATCAAAGTAAACTATGAGTATGAGTTCGGCTATAATGATACAATCTACATGGCTGGTCCATTTGCAAAAGAAGAACAGAAATCAGGAATATTCACTATTTTTTCAAAGACAGTAAATCCTATTAGAAACGGAGAGACTTCTTCACAAATTGTATTCGACACGATTTTCTTAAGTCCCAACAAATCCGCAACCATACATCATTACAAGTTCACAAAGAAGTCAGGTATAACTAAGCCTGAGTTCTTTATTGATATTGATCTGAAGAAAACAAATGTTTCTTATTCACCTTCATTTATTCAGGCTCTGGCTAATGAAATGAAATCTTACTATCCTTCCTACTTTCCTTCCCAGGAGAACCGCAAATCACTTTATTATAATAGTTCAGGCACCCTGGTTTTTAAGTCGGATTCAGGCTATACTGTAAGCTATTTCGCCAACGGCAACCTGAAAGACTCCATAATGCTCCTTGAAGAAGGAAAAGTAGCCCGCGTTGGATATAGTGAAGCAGGCGAGTTACTTTATGCAGTTCGTATAGATAAACTTTCGCCACAAAAAACTACTAATCTTTATTATGGGAAAAACCGAAAACTGCTGTATGAAGTATCTGCTATTAAGGATAAGCCGGATAAAGTAAAAATATATAGCGATTCTATAAGGAAGAAAAACCCTAAAGGTATTCTAACCGACTGTTTTGGAACAGCTTATTTCTATAACGGCAGCACACTTGCTATTGATTCTTCTAAAACAAAACTCGAGTATAAATACATGAAAAAACAATCGTTGAAAGATGGACGTTATTTCATTATTCCCAGCGAAAGTATGAGGGAAAAGAGGTACAGGGTTTTTGAAATAAAAGGCAATTACAAGAACGAATATACTGTAGACAGCACTCTTATTTATACTGGAGGAAAAGGTTCTCCAATTGAAATGTACCAGAGAGATTCTATAAATTACTTGATAAGAGAACTACAAAATTTTAATTACGCTGAAAATGGAGAAAAATACAAGGTATTGAAGTTACTTCAGAATAATGGGAAATTATACGTTGTTCACAATCGGGTTGTAAATACTGCTGTATACGTAAGGGAACAACTGCTTGCATCATTTGATGCAGATACACTTGCCAATCTGAAAAGTGAATTACTGAGCGAAAAGGATTTCAAAAAAGTGCTCAAAATGAAACCGATTACGAAAATGAAGAAAAGTGAATTCATAAATTGGCTAAGTAAGTGCGAAGCAATTAATGAGCTTGATGACAAAAACCAATCAAACTTAAAAGCGGATGAATATATTTATTACAACTCTGAGTTTACCAAACGATTATATATTTACCAGGTTTATTTAATGGGTTATAATCCTTATTTTTCAGAACAGGAATTTGAGAATTTAACTAAATCCATGAATCTTGACAACGCAGAATTCAAGAGATTCCGAAAAATATTTCGCTAATGAGTCAGCACAAAGATCCGCTTCACGGAAAAACCCTACAAGTGATCCTGGAATTCCTGCATGAAAAATACGGCTG
>DASWXS010000362.1:0-2447 GCA_036405375.1 Bacteroidia bacterium | reverse complement strand
GTTAATGATACAATTTGTTTTGGAAGTTCTACAGTACTGCATGCAACAGGTGCTTTAACCTTTGCGTGGGCTATGGATCCTACATTAAGTGTTATTTCTTCGGCAAGTCCGACAGCAAGTCCAACAGTTACTACAATGTATACAGTTACGGGAACAGATGCTAATGGTTGTGTGGCTTCAGATAATATTACTTTAGTTGTACCTCCAACATTCACAGTTACACTTTCAGCAGATTCAGCTACTTGTTTTTCTGCTTGTGATGGTGCAATTAACCTTACTGTAGCCTCGGGTTCTACTGCATTTGATCCATATACATATACCTGGTCAAACGGAGCTTCTACTCAAAATCTTTCTGGTTTGTGTGCGGGTAATTATAATGTTACTGTTAAAAATACAGCAACCTGTTCGCAAACTGTATCTGCAACAGTATTCCAACCTGCATCAGCTGTAGTTGTGAGTCAAACTAATAACACTCCTGTTACGTGTAATGGATATTCGGATGGAAGCATTGCTGTAGCTGCTTCAGGCGGTACTCCTTCTTATGTTTATTCTTTTGATGGAGGAGCATTTTCAACAATAACTTCCGCGTCCGGTTTGTCGGCAGGAACACACATTATTTCTGCGAGGGATGCCAACGGTTGTTTGTCTTCGGTGCTTTCACTGAACGTAACCCAACCGTTGGTAGTTCATATAGCACCTCCTACTGTTTCTTCCGTAACTCTTTGTGTGGGACAAAGCACTGCATTGTCAGCAACAGCAACAGGAGGAAATGGTGGATATATGTATACCTGGAACGACGGAGTTAATCCACAGGTAACAAGCTCTTCCCCGATTACTGTAACTCCAACAACCAGCCCGCTGAATTACACAGTTACAGCTGTTGACGTTACTTCATGTCCTTCTGATAACCAGGAAGTGATTGTAGTTAATTTGAATTCTCCACTGGACATGAACTCTATTGTACCTAATGGTGGCAGGATATGTGAGTCAAAAGATATCGGAGTAAGTGTTTCGGGGCAGGGTGGAAACAATGTATATAATTATACCTGGGCTCCAATGACAGGAGTTACGTTTGTTGTTTCGGATGGTTCTTCTGTGAAACTATCTCCTCCAGCTTCTACGGTGTATACAGTAACAATTCATGATGCCTGTGGTTCGCCAACAGATACTGTTCATTACAATCTCACCGTAAATCCTATCCCAACATTAACAGTTACTCCGGCAACTACTTCAGGATGTGCCCCTTTACCGGTTCAGTTTACCGGGACAAGCTCTCCGGCATCAGCCCAATGTAAGTGGACATTTGGTGAAGGAGGTGTTTCAACCAGTTGCAATACGTCTTATAATTTTGTCCTGGATGGAAATTATTTAGTTACGTATTCGGTAGTCGATATAAATGGATGTGAGAACTCCAAAACAGCTAATGTGATTGTTTTCCCTGTGCCAAACGCAGCATTTATAGCAAGTCCTCAGCCTACAACAGTTATTGATCCGGCAATTACATTTACTGATATAACAGATGCTAATGTAGCCGAGCACACCTGGTTCTTTAATGATTCTCTGGGAACAAACAGCAACCAGCAGATTGCTTCGTATACTTACCCGGAAGCAGGAACTTATCCTGTTACGCTTGCAGTAATTACAGATAAAGGCTGCGTTGATACCGTTACTCAATATGTAACCATCAATGAAGAATTTGTAGTGTACGTGCCTAATTCATTCTCTCCCGATGGTGATGATATCAACGAAGAGTTTTATGCAACCGGAACTGGTATCAATTCTATTGAAATGACCATATTTGACAGATGGGGGGGAGTAATTTTTAATACGGCGGAAATTGGAAAAGGATGGAATGGGAGAGATGGCAGCGATAAGAAAGTAGAAAAAGGTGTGTATATCTATAAACTCGTGGTAATTAATTACCTGGGAGAGAAAAAATTATATACAGGCCATCTCACACTGGTTAGGTAGCAAATTTTAAAGAAATTCGCCTCATTTTTCGGAGTTAATTGCCTGATTTTTAGTTTTTTTTGGATTTTTTTCCGTTTTTTGTATCTTGACGGCCAATAACTCAGATACATGAAGCTACTATATCTATCATTTTTTTTATCAGTATTTGCTATTGGGGTAAATGCCCAAACAACGGCAAAAGGTAAGCCTAAAACTACCCAGGAGAAAATTGATCTCTGCAAAGAAGTGGAGAATACGTATCAGATTGTAACCAGCAACCCGCGTTGGAAACTGGCAATTACTACAGATGTATGTGAAATTGTAAAAAGAGAACGTAAAAAGGATGTAACGTTTATTTACAAGGTAGATGAATATTATTCTATTAAAATCTATAGCGAAAAAGATATTCCGAAGCTGAAACTTCCCCTTAAGTATATTATCACTACTAAAGAACTATAACAACTATGAAAAACAGAATACTATTATTCCTTATTTGC
>DASWXS010000361.1:0-6362 GCA_036405375.1 Bacteroidia bacterium | reverse complement strand
GGGAAAAAGCGATTCAACTATAAAAACAAAAAGAATTTCAAACCAAAGAACTGAGCTTGATCATGTAAAGTAATATAAAAAGCAGGGAGTAATTTCCCTGCTTTTTTTGTTTTCCGCAGTCCTGTTTCCCGGTGCTGGCATAATTTTCCTATACCTATTGTATATAAAGATTGAAGATATGAAAACGCTTAGATCAAAACTATACGGTGGAATAATATTAGTTGCATTATTGATCGTTCCCTTTTTTCAAAGTTGCAAGAAATATCCTGATGGTCCTGGCTTTAGTGTAAGAACCAGGAAAGAACGGGTTACCAATGACTGGAAAGTGGAAAATTATAAGATCAACGACAGGGACTTTACCTCTTTAGTATCCGCTTATACCGAGTCTTACACAAAGAATGGCGGTTATGCATATTTCTGGGGTAGTGCAAGTGGCTCAGGCTCCTGGGAATTTCAAAACCATGACGAAGAGATCAAACTCACCGGAACGGACGACCATGCATCGCGCAGGTTATACATCCTGAAACTGGAGGAAAAACAATTTTGGTATTACTACATGGATGGCAGCGACAGATGTGAGCTCCACCTGATAGAACAATAATTACTTAATTCGGGCATTCCATATATATTGCCTTCGTTAAGTACTTTACTCTACATATAATTACCTGATGTATAAACAGGAGCTTCAACTGAGGCTCCTGTTTTTTATATGAATGCCTGTGATAATACGGGCATAGATTTCACATATACATAAGAAAGAATATTAACTTAAAAATAAATATTATGAAAACAACAGTTCCGCAGGACAAGGGATCTCCTGCAAAAAATAAGTCGGCAAAAAAATCGGAAACCCCAGGTGCAAAAAAACAACAAAAGCCGGAAATTCCAGAAGAGCAGGATTTGGAGGAGAATAATGTAGATCCTACCAAACCTGATTCAGAAACGTCACACAAAAAAAAGCACAAAATAGGATTTAACAAAGATGAAAACTCAGAGACTCCTGATCCAACTAAACCAGATGAGGAAACCTCTCACCGGAAAAAGCATAAAATCGGTTTTAAAACAAATAAGAAAAAGTAATTATGAATATTCAGAATAGTGAAAATAGGGAAGAGGCAATTGTGATGTTGAACGATCTGATCAAAATAAATGAGAGCAGGCATAATGAATTCAAAGTATATACAGAGATGATCAGGAAAAATGCCGGCTTAAAACAGATACTGGAAGAAAGCTCCAATGAAAGTGAGCTTTTTGTAAACGAGCTCCGGCAGTGTCTGAAAATTTTGCAGCAGGTAGAAAATGTGTATTCTGATAATGGTAAAATTCACAGGGGCTGGATGGATCTCAGGGCTTCTTTTTCAGATGAAATGAACCGGACTATATTGGATAGCTGTGAATATGGTGACCAGGCCACATTAAAAGCCTATGAGCAGGTTTTGGATCCTAATGTTCCGTTTGCTGATGAAATAAGAGACAGGCTTGTCGGGCAACGCAAACGTATTTTAAACTCTTATGAACGCATTAAAAAGTTAAGTAAGCGATTAAATAAAATTGACATTTAAAAAAAGACCCGGTACATTTTGTACCGGGTCTTTTTTTACCATTATTAGTGATCCGAAATTTATGAAAGATATTTCTTTTGACCCAGCATTCGCGGGCATCTTTTTAAAAGTTTTTCCCTCCGTGATTTCAATCTGCTCCTGGTACTTTTAAATATTTCGCAAAAGATCAGCATAGTTTATAATTTAAGAACCCGGCTTTCAGCAAAGCCGGGTTTTGTGTTTATTATATGGATTTTATTTTGTTACCACCAGGTATTTGGATGCACTCCAGAATTTTTCCGGATCAGTGATCTTAATGTAATCTACTACTTTCCCGTTTTTTTCCAAAATATACGAATCACTTGGATGAGAAGTCACAATTTTCATGTCCTTACTGTTTACAGCAATACTTGTTACCTGTGTATAGTCAATCTTAGTGAATTTACTGTTGTCGAGGTTATCGCTCAGCTTGGAAGTTCTTCCAATACCCAATAACCCTCCTTGCTTATCAATCAGCTGTGCATCTCTAAGCTCTTTGCTTTCCCCAACAATATAGTATGCCGTGTGTAACTCCGAGGTTTTTTCATTAATGGTTTGTGCCTGGGCAGCATTTTGATAAGATAATGTATCAACAGAAATCTGTAATTGAGCTACCTGCATATTCAGGCTGTTCAATTTTTCATTCAAATCATTCAGCTCAGCGTATTTTTGATTTAACTGGTCATTTAAGAGAGCAATGGTTTTTTCAAGTTGAGCATTTCTTTTATCAGACTTGTTGAGTTTAGTGCTTAGCTGTTTTAGTTTTTTGTTGTTAGCCTCCATCAGGTCGTTAATAGCCTTGATTTCTGCATTGATCCTGTCTTTCTGAGCGCCTTTAAGATCTTTGTCAGAACGCAGCATGATAACATGCTGGCGCGCACTTACAGAGTCGAGGTTACGTTCCACTTCATTAAAAGAAGCGATGAAATCATTCACCGAAGTTTCTCTTTCCTCAATTACCATCATCAATGAGTCGCGCTGACGGATAACTGTTTCGTCTTGTTGTGGATCTTTACAAGCAGTTGCTAAGCCTATTACTGAAGCTATTATTAGAATGTACTTTTTCATAATTGTGGTTTTTTATTTTGGTTATTGGTTTATTTATTTTGTTATAGAAGATCGTTTGCTAAGGAATTGTGAGAGCATCCAGGTTGTTTTTTGCTGTTCTCCCAGGTAGCCGGTAATCAGATCGGCAGTTACAATATCTTTTTCCTCATCAGCAAGCTCAACAATTTCATTTTCAATTACCGAAAGCTCTATCAGGTCCTTTATCAGTGCAGATACACATGCTGATTGATCGCCATTGCCACCGCTTTCTTTTACCGGGGATGCTTTTAGCATATCTGTAGCAGATAGCAATGGAGTACCTCCAAGGGTTAAGATACGTTCTGCAATCGCGTCAATTTTTATGGCCGCGTCGTTATAGCCATTTTCAAATACTTTATGCAGTTCAAAAAAATTCTCTCCTTTAATTAGCCAATGCGAAGTGCGTGTATTAAAATACACCACCTGGTAAGCGGCCAACAACTTATTGAGCTTCTCCATAAGTTCAGAGCTCCGGGGTTCTTTAGATTTCATTATTAACTTTTTTAACTACTATGTTAAAAGTATGCCATAGCAGTACTACATGATTTGCAGGTTTTGTTTACAATGCAAAAGTGCTTGTGAGGAATTTTTTTCCCTTTTTTGTTCTTTGTAGACAGGGAGAATATGATTGTGCCCTGGTTTTGAGAAAGGAACAGGATTGGCAGTGCTTGCGTTATTAATCAGGTATGACAGCAATGAACCGCATATTTATTTTTTATTCAGTTTTATTGATGCTTGTTTGGACCAGGGCATTCTCACAAACAAAAGCACAGCGAAATCAATTCATTAAAGACTCTACTCACATTATGAGAATTAAGCTGGTAAGACCTCAGTTCAGGATCGATAACCGGAACATCTTTGTTAAGAACCAGGTGCTTACTATTAATGGATTTGATGCAGGCGTTCTTTTGAAGGAAAAACTTCGGCTAACGTTAGGATACTATTCTTTGAATGAAATGATGAGCAGTTATAACAAAACAGTAAATAATGTGGATTATGTAAGAGAGATCAGGCTGAACTATGGTAGTCTTAACTCTGAGTTTATTTATAAGAATACACGGTTCTTTTCACTGGGAATGCCTTTGGAAATCGGATTCGGGAAAAATACTTTACACTATGTGAATGCTGCCGGTGAACGTTTGGAAGGCAGCAAGTCCGGAGCACTTATGGTGACTGACTTTGGCTTATCTGTTACATTTAAACCGATCAGGTGGATTGGTTTGAAGGGCTTGGTTGGCTACAGGAAAACGGTTTTTAACGAGGTAAAGGATTTTGATTTCGACGGGATCTTTGCCTCTATTGGTCTAAACGTAGATATCCGGGAAATAGTTAAGGATGTACAGATGTTTAGGCTGAAGAAGAAATATAAAAAGAATATGAATGCTGTGGAAACAGCTGTAGACCTTATTACGGATTAGTTCATCTCACACTTTTAAAGATAAGTCGTAATGAAGAATCCTTTGCTATAAAATTCCAGGTCCAGTTAACAAACGTCAGGAATTTGTTCCTTACGCTAAGGATGAGCATCAAATGCAGGAACATCCATATAAACCAGGCCAGTATCCCGTGGAATTTTATTCCGGGCAGATCAACCACAGCTTTATATTTCCCGATAGTGGCCATTGATCCAAGATCTTTGTATTCATATTCCGTCAAAGAATTTCCTTTTTGCATTGCTAAAAAATTCTTTGCAAGATTTTTACCCTGGTTAATGGCTACATTGGCAAGTTGTGGATGTCCATTGGGATATTTGGGCGTAGACATGTTGGCAATATCGCCAATTGCATAAATATTGTCGTAATTTACCAGCTTATTTTGCCTGTCAACAATATACCTGTTTCTAAGCATCGAATTAGGAGCAAGTCCTTCTATTACATTTCCTATAACTCCTGCTGCCCAGATCACTGTTTTACTTTTTATGCTCTCCCCGTTATTTATGCTAACAGTTGTTCCATCGTAGTCAGTAACAAATACTTCTGTTTTTATGCGAACTCCCATTTTTTCAAGATAACGTCGCGAAGCCTGTTGAGATTCGGTACTCATACTGTTTAAGGTATTTTTACTTCCTTCGAGTATAGTGATAGTAAGTCCCGAAAAATCGATATGCGGGTAATCTTTGGGCAGGATGTGCTTTTTCATTTCTGCAAACGCACCGGCCAGCTCCACTCCCGTTGGCCCGGCTCCGACAATTACAATGTTGAGAAGTGCTTCCTGCTCTTCTTTCGTAGAACAAATAAATTTTTCAAAGTTCAGCAGGATCTCATTTCGCATGTGTATGGATTCAGGAGTCGTTTTCATAGAAAAAGCATTTCTACTCAATTGCTCATTCCCAAAGAAATTGGTCTTACAACCACTTGCAATTACCAGGTAATCATATTTGAACCTGCCTTCTGAAGTTTCCAATATATTTTTGTCTGGAAGAATATTTTTGGCTTCTGCCAGGCGAATTTGAATATTATGTGACCGCTGAAAAATCTTTCGGAAAGGAAAAGAAATATTTGCGGGTTCAAGCCTGGCTGTGGCTACCTGGTAAAATAAAGGTTGAAACTGGTGGTGGTTAAGTTTATCAATAAGCATTACATCAAATGCTTTGTTGTTTAGCTTCCGGGCTAATTGTAAACCTGCAAAACCACCACCAATAATAATTATTTTCTTTTTGTCCATATGGAAGGTTTAATGCAAATTTAAGCAGAATCACGCAGCTATTGCTGCAACTTTCCTGTAATTTTTGCTTGGTATTTTTAGTTCTTCCCTGTATTTTGCAACAGTTCTCCGGGCTATAGAATATGTTTTCTGCATTAAGATGTGAGCGATCTGTTCGTCACTTAATGGATTATTCTTATCTTCTGCATTTACACATTCAAGCAATACTTTTTTCACTTCTTTGGTGCTTACCACTTCTCCGTTTGTTGTTTTTAATCCTTCGGTAAATAGTTTTTTCATCAATAGAACGCCAAAGGAGGTTTGAATATGTTTGCTGATAACAATACGGGATACAGTCGAAATATCCGAATCAATTTCTTCGGCGATAGTTTTTAAGATAAGTGGCTTTAAATCTGCTTCATCGCCGGTAATAAAGAATTTCCGTTGATGCTTCACAATCGCTTTGGCAACAGTGATCATTACTTTTTCCCTTTGCTGCAGAGCTTCAATAAACCATTTTGCGCTTTCGATTTTACTTTTAATAAAGTTCGAAGCTTCCCTTGAACTTTTGTCTTTGGATTTAGAATAAGAGCCGAGCATGTCCGTATAATCATCGCTTACCTTTAAAGGCGGATGTTTGGATGAATTCAGGAAAAGCTCTACATTGTCGCCATCAACAAGAACTGTAAAATCCGGCTCTATAGTTATTGCTCTTCCGGAAGTTTCTGCCGAGCTTCCTGCTGGTGCGGGGTTAAGTTTTTTAATCTCGCAAAGGGCATCCTGGAACTCTTCTGAATCTATCTTAAGCGCTTTTTTAATGACTTCGAAATTTTTTGTTGAAAGCTCTTCCATAAACGACTCAAGGATTTTTATAGCATGGTAAGTGTCTTTTGTTTTTTCACGTTTGTGATGCAGCTGAAGCAGGAGACACTCTCTTAAGTCCTTAGCTCCGATGCCAACCGGATCAAGGGTTTTTATCATGTTTAAAACACACTCAAGCTCTTCTTCAGTAGCAAACTGATGCACAAATGAATATTCATCGGCTACGTCAAT
>DASWXS010000360.1:0-6838 GCA_036405375.1 Bacteroidia bacterium | reverse complement strand
GAACCCTACCGACAATAAAAACAGGCCGAAATTAAAGGCAACCACATATACTCCTATCTTATTAGATGGCAAATTGCAGCCACAGGCAGTAGAGCTGGAAGAAGCTGTGCTTGGTGCAATGATGCTTGAAAAAGAAGCATTAAGCCAGGTAATTGATATCTTAAAACCAGAATCATTTTATAAAGCAGCACATCAATCTATTTACCGGGCAATTGTTGAACTTTTTACTAATTCGGAACCAGTAGATATATTAACTGTTACCACACAACTTAAAAAAGTTGGTGAGCTGGAGATCGCAGGAGGTGCTTATGGTGTTTCCCAATTAACCAACCGCGTTGCTTCATCAGCTAATATTGAATACCATGCCCGTATAGTTGCACAAAAATTCCTTCAGCGTGAATTGATCCGTCTGAGCACAGATACAATTCATAAATCATATGAAGAGTCTACCGACGTTTTCGATTTACTGGATACTGCAACAAAAAATATTTTCGAGCTCGTTGATGCCAATGTAAGAAAGCAACACGACAAAATGAGCTCTTTGGTTGCAGAAGCGATCAAACAAATAGAAATTGCAGGAGCTCAAACCAGTGGTGTAACGGGGGTCCCAAGTGGTTTCACCGCTTTAGACAGGGTTACATCCGGCTGGCAACGAAGTGACCTTGTTGTACTTGCTGCCCGTCCTGGTATGGGTAAAACTGCATTTGTATTAACCATTGCCCGTAATGCTTCCGTTGAATTTTCAAGGCCAACCGCTGTATTCTCACTGGAGATGTCGTCGCTCCAGCTGGTGAATCGTTTGATCTCCGGTGAGGCAGAGTTGAACCAGGAAAAGATCCGTAAAGGAAACCTGGAACCTTATGAATGGCAGCAATTAAACTCTCGTATCAATGCATTAACCAAAGCTCCGTTATATATTGATGATACTCCAGCTCTTTCTATTTTCGAGTTACGTGCAAAAGCGCGTCGTTTAAAAGAGAACTTTGGTATTGAGATGATTATCATCGATTACTTACAATTGATGACTGCAGGCTCCGACAACAAAGGAAACCGCGAGCAGGAGATCAGTTACATTTCGCGTTCATTAAAAGGATTGGCAAAAGAATTAAATATTCCGATCATCGCTCTTTCACAGTTGAGTCGTAGTGTGGAGCAACGCGCATCGGGAAGTAAACGGCCACAGTTAAGTGACCTTCGTGAATCCGGAGCTATTGAGCAGGATGCGGATATGGTACTTTTCATTTACCGTCCCGAATATTATGGTTTAACAGAAGATGAGAACGGAAACTCTACCAAAGGAAGAGCAGAAGTAATTATTGCCAAGCATCGTAATGGTTCTCTGGAAGATGTACCCCTTCGTTTTATCGGGCAGTTCGCAAAATTCGCTGATCTCGATTACCAGGAAGATACGAATGCATTATATAACGCAAGTTCGGGCTTAGCACCTTCCGATGACTTTATGTCGCAGGGGCCGGCAACCAAAACTATCCAGTCGAAAAACTGGGGCAACGATGATTCAACTAATTTAGGTGCTAATGATATCAAACGTGGTAATCCCAACCAGGATATTGAAGAGCCTTTCTAAAACTACATTATAAGAAATTATGTTCACAATAGATACCCACACTCACATTATTCCGAAAGACATACCCGATTTTTCTAAAAAATTCGGGTATGGTGAATTTATTCGTCTTGATCACCACGAAAAGGGCAAAGCATGGATGATGCAGGGCGACAAACGATTCAGGGAAATTGTAGAAAACTGCTGGGACGAAAATGTACGCCTGGAAGAAATGGCTCAGCATCATGCAGATATGCAGGTGATCTGCACCATTCCGGTACTATTTAATTACTGGGCAAAACCTGAACATGGATTGGAAACTTCTGTTTTCCTGAACGATCACATTGCAGGAATCATCAACAGTCATCCGAAAAAATTTGTAGGGCTGGCAACAGTTCCCTTACAGGATACGAAACTAGCTATAAAGGAACTGGAGCGTTGCATGAAAGCAGGTTTCAAAGGCGTGCAAATCGGAAGTAATGTAAATAACAAAAATCTTCATGAACCCGAAATAGTAGAGTTCTTTGCTGCATGCGAAAGTTTAAATGCTGCCATACTCGTTCACCCATGGCAAATGATGGGACAGGAACATATGACCAAATACTGGCTCCCATGGCTGGTTGGTATGCCGGCAGAGATCAGCCGTGCTATCTGTTCGATGATATTTGGTGGTGTATTTGAAAAGCATCCTGGTCTTAAAGTTTGTTTTGCGCACGGTGGCGGATCATTTCTTCCTACCATTAGCAGGATAGAACACGGATGGGATTGCAGACCGGACCTGGTTGCCATTGATAACAAAGAAAATCCAAAAAAATACCTTGGCAAATTCTGGGTCGATTCGCATGTGTGCGATCACAAAATGTTGCAATACGTAATTGATCTTGTTGGCGCCGATAAAGTAATGCAGGGATCTGATTATCCATTCCCGCTTGGTGAAGCTGTTCCGGGTGAGCTGGTAAGAAGCGCCCCGATAAGCGATGATGAAAAGAAAATGATATTAGGTGATGCTGCAAAGGCATGGCTGGGATTAAACTAATCTTAAGTCTTGTTAATAGTATTCTTACCAGGAACAATGCGCCTGTTTATCCTCCAAAAAAATCTTACTTTTACGGAAGATTTTAAATCAATATTAACACGGAGAACACTGAGTTATAAGAGTTTCACAGAGAAAATAACACTATTAAACTCTGTGTGGCTCTGTTTCCTCCGAAAACTCTGTGTTGCAAAACCATTTTGAATGAGCGCCCTTTATTGCAATAGTTTAACCGAATACAGCAGATTTGTAACCCGTGAGGTAATGGTTGGTGAAGTAGGATTTGGAGGAAATAACCCGATCCGTCTTCAATCGATGACCACCACGGATACCATGGATACGATCAAAACAGTTGAGCAGAGCATTCGTATGATCGATGCAGGCTGTGAGCTGGTTCGTATCACTGCTCCAAGCATCAATGAGGCAAAAAACCTTGAGCTCATTAAAGCCGAATTAAAAAACCGGGGGTACAATACTCCGCTTGTTGCAGATATTCACTTTACTCCAAATGCTGCTGAGCATGCCGCGCGCGTTATCGAAAAGGTACGCATCAACCCTGGTAACTATGCGGATAAAAAGAAATTCGAACATATTGATTACACCAATGATGCTTACGAAGCCGAACTGGAGCGTATTCAAAAACGTTTCGTTCCATTGGTAAAAATATGTAAAGAATACGGAACTGCTATGCGCATTGGAACCAATCATGGTTCATTAAGCGATCGCATCTTAAGCCGTTATGGTGATACACCACTTGGCATGGTAGAATCGGCTTTTGAATTTTTACGTATTTGCGAAGCAGAAAATTATTACAACATTATTCTTTCCATGAAAGCCAGCAACACGCAGGTAATGGTGCAGGCTTATCGTTTGTTGGTGCAGAAGATGATGGAAAGCGGAAGAAATTATCCTTTACACTTAGGCGTTACAGAAGCCGGTGAAGGTGAAGATGGTAGAATTAAATCTGCTGTTGGAATTGGTGCATTATTAGAAGACGGATTGGGTGATACAGTACGTGTAAGTTTAACCGAAGAACCTGAATTTGAAATTCCGGTTGCAAAGGAATTAGTAGAGAGATACAGTAAACGAAAAGGGCACACACCTATCAAACCGGTAGTTCATCTCACCTATGATCCAACTGATTACAAACGCATGGAAACACGCGAAGTGATCAATCTTGGAAACCATAATGTAACGCGTGTGATTGCTGACCTGAGCGAAAAAGAAACCATAACTCCTGCAAACTTATTTGCGTATGGTTACAATTATTCACAGCAGTTAGACAAATGGAATTTAAGCGACCTGGCTGTTGACTACATTTATTTGGGCGATAACGTTGTTGACTTTCATATTCCCGGAACACTAGGGCTGATCTACAATTCGGAGATTTGGAAAAGTTTAGAAAATCCCATTCGTTCTTATCCTTTATTTTGCGGGGAAGAATTCTTTAAAGCAGAAAAAACCAGTAGCGAATTAAATTTTGTAGTTGCTGATGTAAATGTACTAACCGATTCATTTATTGAAAAGATCAAAAGCTGTCCAAACGTCACATTGATCCTGGATACATTCAACGAACATGCAATGCCTGAGTTACGAAGAATGTTCATCAGCCTGCAGGAAAACGCATGTAAAATTCCCGTGATCATCAAACGTAATTACAAAGATCTGAGCGAAGAACAGTTTCAATTATATTCTGCAACGGATGTTGGCGCCTTACTGCTGGACGGAATGGGAGATGGTGTTTGGCTGAAGCAAAAAAACTGTGTTTCCCCGGTAGTATGTAACTCAACCGTATTCGGGACATTGCAAGCCGCACGCACACGCATCTCCAAAACAGAGTATATTTCCTGCCCAAGCTGCGGAAGAACTTTGTTTGATCTGCAGGAAACAACTGCAAAAATCCGTACACGCACCGACCATTTAAAAGGAATTAAAATTGGCATCATGGGATGCATCGTAAACGGCCCGGGCGAAATGGCCGATGCAGATTATGGTTATGTTGGTGTTGGTGTAGGGAAAATTTCTCTTTATAAAGGAAAAGAAGTAGTGAAGAAAAATGTTCCTACCGAAGAAGCTGTGGATGAATTGATCTCACTGATAAAAGAACATGGCGATTGGGTGGAAAAGATGAGCTAACTTTTTCAACACAGAGTACACGAAGAAAACAGAGGTTCACAGAGGTTAAATTCAACAAGATCAAGTATAATAAAAAGAAAACTCTGTGTGACTCTAAAATCTCTGAGTTCTCCGTGTTAAAATCATAAAACACTCTTCACTTCCATCTTCTCCTCATCAATCAGTACCAATCCCGGGATTTTTCCTTTTTCAATGCTTCCGCAACTTTGATCAATTCCAAGGAATTGAGCGCCATTCAAGGTTGCCCACTGTAATAGCTGCCACATGGTTAAAGTAGGAAAATTCTTTTTCAAAACTGCAAGCTCACTCATTATATCAAGCTGATGATTACTTGCCAAGCTATCCGTTCCTATGGTGATCTTACAATTATTTTCTACCAGCATTTTTACATCCGGTAAGGTATTCTCGATATACAGGTTGGCATTAGGACACAAACACCAAAAAATATGCTGGTGGGCATTTTTTGCAAACCCGATATCATCTGCCGAACTAAATGTATTGTGCACCAGCATCAGCGAAGCCGCATCCTTCATATATTGAAGGTAACTTTGAAGAGATGTTTTACCGGTAGCATTAAAATAATCTGTTGAAAGATTTAATGTGTTATACAGATCGGTAAATTTCCCTGTTTTACTTTCAAAGAATTTATTCTCTTCAATCGATTCCTGGTTATGAATACATATGGGTCTGTTTTGTTCACCAGAGATCTCTGCCGTCCTCTTCATAATTTCATATGAAGTGCTATACGGTGCATGTGGTACAAATGAAGCATTTAATTCTTTTCGGTGCGCTTCCATCATGATCTCCTGCCCCACTTCCATCACCTTATCTGCATTGGCAGGATTGAGCCCGATCAATTCAATGAAGGTATGATAATACAGGTTACTTTTCTGTTTTATTTCAAAACTATGACTTCCGTTACTAATATCTCCTACGGCAACAATCCCCACCGCTTTCATACCAGCATCCGCTTTTTGTATAGCCTCCTCCATGAATTCCATGGTCTTTCCATTTCGGTTGGAAATCACACCTTTTGCAAATTCAACCAGGCCCGTTTTTTCCGGTATCAATCCCTTCAGATGGGATAATTCGAGATGACAGTGCGCATTTACAAAACCAGGACTGATGCCTCCTTGTAGTTTCTCTATTTTGGCAGGGTCAATACCTTCTGATGAGCTCAAAATATCCTCTATTCTTCCATTCGGGTGAACAACGATAATCCCATCTTCAACGGGCTTGGAGGAAACAGGATAAATAAAATCAGCTTGTATGAATCGCATAGGTTATGGTTGGTTATTAGCGTTTTTCTGTCTCAAATCATTCAAAATTAAGCATTCGCACCCTCAAAAACCAGTCCTTTTATCCCGAATCTTACTGATGTTCAAAAGGCTTGTATTTGTTAATAAAACTGCCCTCTTTTTGCCCTTAAATTTGTACATTTGTGCCTTCATTTCACCCATACACACAAACACATGGAAAATACAAAACAGGAAGCACTAACTACAGTTGAAACAGCTAAAAAATTAGGCTTACTACCCGAAGAATTTGAGAAGATCAAATCCATATTAGGGCGCACCCCGAATTTCACCGAATTGTCTGTTTACTCTGTAATGTGGAGTGAACATTGTTCCTATAAAAACTCCATTACCTGGTTAAAAACCCTTCCAAAAGACGGCCCCCACATGCTGGCAAAAGCAGGTGAAGAAAACGCCGGACTGGTTGATATTGGTGATGGATTGGCTTGTGCTTTCAAAATTGAATCTCACAATCACCCAAGCGCTATTGAACCTTACCAGGGGGCTGCAACAGGTGTAGGCGGGATCAATCGCGATATTTTCACTATGGGCGCACGCCCTATCGCTCAATTGAATTCATTACGTTTCGGAGACATTAATTCTGCAAAAACGCAGTGGATCATAAAAGGTGTTGTAAAAGGAATTGGTGATTACGGAAACGCGTTTGGCATCCCTACTGTTGGTGGGGAAGTTTTCTTCGATGAGAGCTTCAACGTAAATCCATTGGTAAATGCAATGAGTGTTGGTATTGTAAAAATTGGTGAAACAGTAAGCGCAACATCTCATGGTGTAGGAAACCCTGTATTTATTGTA
>DASWXS010000359.1:0-5155 GCA_036405375.1 Bacteroidia bacterium | reverse complement strand
CCGGTGATTTTAATACGGATAATATATCCCGCCTGATAGCGGAGCTTGTAAAGCAGAATAATATTGAAAACGACGTACGTGTTCGTTTAACGATCTTCAGAAATGAAGGCGGATTTTATACCCCAAAAGTAAACGACATTTCTTTTTTGATTGAAACGGAAGACCTGGAGGAAAAAGGCGGATACGCCTTCAACGACAAAGGTTACGCTATGGAAGTTTTTCATGATATTAAGAAACACAAGAACAAACTTTCCAACTTAAAAAGCGGAAATGCATTGCTGTATGTGCTTGCCGGCATTTACAAAAAAGATATTAAAATGGATGAGTGCATCATCATTAATGAAGATGGTAATATCTGCGAAACGATCAGTTCGAATATTTTTATTGTAAAGAATGGTGCATTGTACACTCCTGCATTATCTGAAGGGTGTGTAGATGGTGTGATGAGAAAACAGATCATTAACATTGCGCAGGAAAACAGGATTTTGTGTTATGAGATCCCTATCGTATTCAACACTATGATGAATGCCGATGAAGTGTTTTTAACCAACGCCGTAAAAGGTATTCGCTGGGTAGAACAATACAAAACAAAAACCTACACCAACAAAATGACCTTGTTTTTCCTGGACAAGCTGAATCAGCTGATTGAGCAATAACAGATCTTATCTCAATAGTTTTGGTTACCCCTATCTCACCAGTGTAACCGTTCCCTGAAATTCTTTACCGCTTTCCTTTAATTTCAATACGTAAAAATAAACTCCATCAGCTGCTTTGGTTCCTGAGTTCGTTTTGCCATTCCACCAGGTTCCGGGATAGTCTGCAGAAAAAATAATAGTTCCCCATCGGTTATAAATTTCCAGTGAAAATGGCTCTTTCACATGAATAGCCGCAAACAAGTCATTAATGCTATCATTGTTTGGAGAAAAAATATTAGGAACAACAATAGGGCAATCCGGGGTTCCGTTTACATATTGTGTATAGATTGTGGTTCCTGCGTTGTTCGTTAATTCAAGAGTAACTTTATGCATTCCCTCTTCATCATAGCAAACTTCCGGTGGAAATTTCCCGGTATGATTTGCGGGTGTTCCATTCTCAAATGTCCATTGCCATGTTGTAGCATTTAAGCTATGATCTTCATAAGTATAACAAACACCAGGGCATACTTCGCCTGTTTTTGTAAAATTACCGCATGGGAAAACATGAGAGCAAAACACCGTTTCACTTGAAGGCATTGTTACTTCGGGCAAGAGTTGAGCATTAGCTATATAGTTTGTTGTATAAACCAATAAAGCAGTATCCAAAACAGTCATTAATTCTGTACGTTCAGAAAGATTTAAATTAGCGGTAAAACATCCTGCATCCCCATCCATATCTGTTTTCATAATTGGCGCAAAACGATACTGTGAAGGTGGACGAACATCTCCTGTCCACAAAAAACCACCATCCTTACACTGGCTTCCATAAAAGGCATAATTGGTAAATGCCGGAGAAACAGGATAAGACTTCGCCCAGAGAATATTTCCTGAGCGGTCCATATTTACGATCATTGGATTTCGCTCATTAAAACCACCTTCATCTCCAAACATGGCGATACCATTCTGAGTTTTTATAATGTAACGGGTCTGCTCTCCCTGCGCTGTTCCTGCGTTATAAAACTTTGATTCCAATACATCCAGGTTGCCATTCAATTTCAGGAACATGGCATCCCATTCAGATCCCAGGAAATAACTCTGACCCGTTATATAAATATTTCCCTGCTCATCACTGCAAACAGATTTTGGGTCGTCATCATAATAGGTCCCGAACACTTTTCGTTTCATAAAATTTCCACTGTTATCACAAAGCATTACAGTAAGGTTTGAAAAAGGCAATGTCGAAAATCCGGCTGTAGATACAACGGCTATTCTGTCGCTGGGAGTGATGGTTAATGCAACAGGTGTATGATATCCGAAGTCGTAATACTGTTTAAGCCACAACAATTGACCATTGGGTTGTAACTTGGCAATGCCTGTTCCGGTTGTTCCTGATGGCGCGGTTATACCTCCACATACAAAAATATAACCACCGGGGCTCACTCCTGTGCAGCCGGTTACACCAGCTATGTGCATAGGAAAACTTGTTGCCCACAACTGGTTACCATTTGCATCAAGCCGCATTACCGTTGCTTCCCAATCTGCGTTTCTCCTGATAGATAATGTAAATAAGCACCCGTTATCCGTTTGTGGGATCAGGTCAACCGGCATAGTTGTATAACCACAATCAAATTTTTTATCCCATTCTTTTACGCCGGCGCAATTAAGTTTAGTAAGACAGGTAATAAACTTACTGCCTTCGTAAAAATAATAAGTAAGAAAATAGCCACCATCTGCGGCTTGCACTGCGTTCCTGCCTTCGCCTCCTTCTGTGGTGTGACCGTATGTATTATAAAATGTTGTTTGAGCTGAAACTTGTTGAGTCATACTCCACATCAATACAGCCAGAATGATATAGTACTTTCCTTTCATGCTCTTCTTGCATTTAAAGTTAAGACTATTTTACATTGAAAAAAAGAAGCCTTGGGTTTTATGCCTTGTACCCATGCAACAAATTACTGAGCAGTTTTTTGAAAATAAAAGAACTACAACCTGTTTGGGAGAAAAATTTTCTATTTATCTCCCAACAACATACTCATGCCACCTGCAATAAAGGCAAAAGTAAATAGGCCAACGAGCATATTTTCTGATTCTTTTGAAGATTGTGGAGCTGAAGTAATAACCGGCTCCGGTTCTTTCTCTTGCGGTACTTCTTTCACTGGTTGCTTTATTTTCGGAGGAAGCAATAAACGCGCATGAGCCTGTTTCCATCCCTCTTTCATCAGCATCATTCGTTTATTTCTGCCGGTGTGGTCATATTCGCTGAACCTTGGAAAATCATATAATTCAATTACATCATTCAGCTGTATACTTTCGTGCCACATCACCCAACCGGTAAATTTATCAGGATTGATTTTAGGACGTGTGCTTCTGTTTGTGTGTAAACTTTCAGAATAAGCCAACGACAAGTCTAAACGCTTATTATAAAAATGCGCTATCTGCTGGGCAAAAACAGCGGTTACAGCCAATGGGTTTCTCCTGTTCAGCTGATCGATAAAATAAGGATTATAACAAATAACCGGTTTATCATGATCACCAACTTTGATATAACAAGTTGTGCAGGATGAAGCTCCATCAAATGCATACACATCAATTGTATTGATAATTCCTGCCATTTTGGTGATGCGGTTTACTAATTGCTGAAGCTCCGCATCAGCTGATCTTAAAGGGAAAGTATTCATGTGAATTTTATTCTGATTTATTATCTGTGTCTTTCTGATCCGTTCCTTCTTCCTTTGAACCGGATGGAGGATTTTGCTTACGCTTTGGTTTTACTTTGCGGTTACCCGGGGCTTTGTAATAGGCCTTGATCCACCCGGTACGCATAGCTTTCGCCCTTTCGTTCTTTTCAGGGTCGGCAGAAAACCCATCTTTAAAGCGGGGAAGTTTATATAAATCCATTGCCTCTTTTAGTCGTGCACCTTCATGCCACAAAACCCAACCGGTAAAATGATCAACACGGATCTCTACCTTAGCTGCTTTGTAATTAAATTTTTTATCGGAAAAGTGATCAATAAAGGTTTCGTACAGGTTATTATTATAGAATCCTGCAATTTCATGTGCAAAAACAGCTACAACCGCCCATGAATGGGAAGTAGTAATTTGCTCTATAAATACAGGATTATATATAAGAACCGGGCGCTGGATCTGATCGGTATCTTCTTTAAAATAAGTGGAACATGCATAAGGTGCAGTGGTCGCAAACACTTCGATTTTGCGATCCATACCCGCCATCTTAGCGATACGGTTTACAAGGCCCTGAATTTCGGGTTCAGCCTTGCTTAGCTGATAACTGTTCATTGGGTAGTACAGAATTGGTTACATCTAAATTACAAAATTAAAAGCCCGATTCCTATAGCTGTCAAGGCTTCCAAAGGTTCGTAGCTGTTGATTGCCCGAACATTTTTAACACAAAAAAACGCCTATCTGATTTTTTTGGTCGTTCAAAAACTAAATCACACCCACGGATTTTGATTTTAGTTAATTATTGATTGTCAGGAAAAAAATGTTAAAGTTTTATTTTTAACACTTTGCAGACTGAGTAAGGGATTTTTTTATCTTCGCATGCAAATTTTGAGAATCGTATGTTGATGAAAAATCTATTAAAATCAATCCCGCTGGTAGCATTATTAGCTGCCTGCCAGAGTAATCAAACTGATATCAGCGATATTAAAGATGTTGTTGTAAAAACCGATACTGTTGCAAAAGTTGACAGTGTGGAAGTGTTCCAATACCAGGTTGAGCAATTCGCCGATCTTCGTATCCTTCGCTACCAGGTTCCCGGATTCAATGAATTATCCCTTCAACAAAAAACATTGTTGTACTATTTATCCGAAGCTGCATTATGCGGAAGAGATATTATGTGGGATCAACACTACAAGTACAACCTTACTGTTCGTAAAACATTGGAGAATATCGTTGAAACTTTTAAGGGCGACAGAAAATCCGCTGAGTTTGGAAAATTCATGGAATATACCAAACGCGTTTGGTTTTCTAATGGTATTCATCACCATTACAGCTCAGATAAAATCCTTCCTGAGTTCAGCAAAGAGTACTTTGCTTCTTTGGTAGGGCAATCTGTTAACAATGGTTTTCCTTATAATACAAATGAAAACGAATTACAATTCATCGACAGGCTTACTACAATCATCTTCGATCCTACTGTTGCGCCTAAGCGTGTGAACCTGGATTCGAAAGTGGATATGGTGAAGAATTCAGCAATCAATTTTTATGAAGGAGTAACTCAGAAAGAAGCCGAGGCTTTTTATAAAGACGTAAACAAAAATAATCCGCTCACTCCTGTTATGGCAGGTTTAAATACCAAATTGGTGAAAGAGAACGGCAAGCTGGTGGAAAAAACATGGAAAGTAGGTGGCATGTATACACAGGCTGTTGAGAAAATTGTTTTCTGGTTAGAGAAGGCTGTAACAGTTGCAGAAAATTCTAAACAGAAAGATGCTTTGACCAAACTGGTTGCTTTTTACAAATCAGGAAGCCTTAAAGATTTTGATGATTACAGCGTG
>DASWXS010000358.1:0-2679 GCA_036405375.1 Bacteroidia bacterium | reverse complement strand
TACAATAACCTTTTCAGAAGCCTTAAATGGTTTTAATTCCGGGATTGATTTTGGCCCAATGGGAGAAAGTGCCTGCCCAAAGGTCAGTCCAGAACGTGTATGGAGTACAGATAAAAAATCATGGACTTTTGAAGCGGACCTGAAACCCGGTAAAACGTACCAGATTCTTATTCCCAATACATTCAGGAAAGAAAACGGAATTAATCTAAAACCGTACTTAATTGAATTTAAAACAAGCGAATAAACACATATTTTATCCGAAAATTCTTTACTTAACAAATGCTATCCCTGTTTGATACTATACAAGGAAACTGGATCTCAACCGATATTGTTCCGGTACTTGATCACAAAAGTAATTTCAGCAACTGGATAGAAGCCTCAGCTGTTCCGGGTTACATTACCTTGTATATCGGTTATGATACAAACAAAGCAAAGAATGTTTGCTGGATAAATATTCCTGTAGCAAGTCATTACAACCTGGAAGATAAAGGTTATTTTTCCATTTACAGTGGTCGTTTCGACCATATGGAAAACAAAATACTGATCTGGCAGAACGAACAAGTACCAGCCGAAATACCCTACCTGATAAGTGATGCGGAACTGGAACTGCTATTGTTTGGCCGTAAGGTTAAGTTCAAGCGGAAAACAGATCTGTGAAGCCTTAGTTTCGGTTCAGATTTCTTATTACCTTTGTGCTGCCTCTGATCAATATATCAGAGATCCGAAATCAAAGATCTTATGTCAGATATTAAAATCA
This sequence comes from Bacteroidia bacterium, assembly GCA_036405375.1. Lineage (GTDB taxonomy): Bacteria > Bacteroidota > Bacteroidia > B-17B0 > Aurantibacillaceae > JADJDM01. Next base: position 1,922 of record DASWXS010000358.1, on the reverse strand, counting down.
ACATTCAAAACAACGACGGCAGTATTACTACGCTGGATGCTCCAACCGACATGGGCCTGAGCCTGATGGAGTTCTTAAAAGGAAATGAATACGATATTCTTGCTACTTGTGGCGGAATGGCGTTATGCGCTACCTGCCATGTTTGCGTTGTTGAAGGTTTCGATAAACTGACTGAGATCAGTATGGATGAATATGCCATGCTGGATACACTTCCAAATATTACCGATACTTCACGACTTGCCTGCCAGCTTAGATTAAACAACGACCTGGACGGAATTGTAGTGAAAATATTGGGAGACAGTTAGGAAATGTTGAATTTTGGATGCTGAATTCTGAATGAAAAACAAAATATAAAATTCAGCTTCATTCAACATTCATAATTTATAATACAAAATTAAAAGTAAAGGTCTTCCGCTTTCAGTCTCAAATATTTCCTAACCGATAAAGCAGTACTTAAACCGGAGATAAGGATCCCGATCAGGATAATTGCTACAAACAAAAGCAACAACATGTTCTCATCCTGGATCAGCAATAATTCAGGAATGTAACGCGTAAGCACATAAATGCCCGCTGCCAAAACGCCCATTGCCAGTACAGCACTGATTATTCCATTCCTTATACCTTTTAAAATAAATGGTTTGCGGATAAAACCATGCGTTGCGCCTACCAGGTACATAGTGCGGATAAGGAAACGCTTGGAATAGATCGATAAACGGATCGTATTGTTGATCAAACTTACCGAAATAACAATAAGTATCGCCAGGAAAATAAGGATTCCAAAACCAATGATCTTTGCATTTTTGTTGATGTTATCGATCAGCACCTTTTGATATACCACTTCTCTTACATTTCTGTTGGAAGCAATCTCTTTTTCAATCCAGGCAACGCTATCAGGATTTGCGTATTCCGATTTTAAATTGATGTTAATAGAAACAGGAAGTGGGTTGTATCCTAAGAAAGCGACAAAGTCTTCGCCGGTTTCTTTTTTCATTTCCTCCGCGGCTTCTTCTTTTGATTTATAAATAGCACTTTTTACATATACAGCTGCGTCCATGTCCTTACGCAGTTTTTCAATATCAGAGGTAGATGCCGATTCTTTCAGGTAGATCTGGAAACCAATATTCTCTTTCAAATGGCTGGTGAGCTTGTTGGCGTTTATCATACACCATCCGCCAAAAGCAAGAACAAACAATACCAGTGCTAAACTTACAATAACGGTTGCAGAAGAAGTTTTTAATTTACTGATTGTACTTTGTTTTGCCACGATTCCCGGTTTATAATTCAAGAGCTAAGATACCAGATTGCAAAGCTGAAAAGAGCTAAGGAGCAGTAATATAATTAACAGGGAATTGTTAAAAGCATTAGATCCCTAGATAAAAATGCCAGGCACAGATTTCACGGAGGGCACGGATTGTAATAATCTTAAAATTTCGCTGATTTCATTTGATAATTCAAAATAGTGTGTAAAACAGTTCAAATTAACATCAGCGCAATCTGTGTAATCTGTGTTTACTTAATACTTAAACTTTCCTGCAAATGCCGTTATAAGCGCAGTATTCGCATTTATCCAGGTCATCGGTTTGATTATAAGGTATGCTTTTATCGAAGAGTTCAGCTATCTTGTTTAAAAGATGGGACTCAAATTCCTGCAATAACTCTTGCGTGTATTGAAGCGGTGCCGGAGCTTGCTTGGAATCTGCTTTTCTTTCGAGTATATAATATTCACTCTTCCTGTTTCCTTTGAATGGAATGATGCAGGTACGGATCTTTTCCGGTTCACACATATTGTTGCGCCATGCAAGCCAGGCATAAACAAACAACTGAAAGGCTTTGTTATATTTTTTGTCTGAAAACAACACTTCAAACCCAATGAACTCGAATTTGTCGTTGGTTTCGTTTACTGATGATTTATAATCTACAAT
>DASWXS010000357.1:0-1887 GCA_036405375.1 Bacteroidia bacterium | reverse complement strand
ACGAAAAGCTGGAGAGTCTTATTGAATTGCGTACCAGGGAAATTACCAAGCAAAAGCAGGAGATAGAAACCTTGTATAAAGAAGTTCATCATCGTGTGAAAAATAACCTGCAGGTAATCAATAGCATTATCAATCTTCAGTCCTCGTATATTGATGATCCGAACACACTGGCTGTTTTCAAAGAATGCCAGAATCGTGTTTATACGATGGCTGTACTGCACGAGAAATTGTATTCTGCCAAAAATCTAACTACAAACAAACTTGAGCCCTACATAGAAAGAATCGTGGAGTATCTTGATTATGTATATAAAAATGACCTGGAGATAAATGTAAATCTCGATATTAAAGTTTCGCAGGTAGGCCTGGATACAACCATTCCTATTGGGTTATTAATTAATGAGATCGTTTCGAATTCATTTAAATATGCTTTCGATAGAACTATAGAAAATCGTACGATCACTGTTAATATTCAACAACTGGAAGAGAAAAAATATAAGATGATCATTGGAGATAATGGTAAAGGTTTTGCAGATAAACGCGATACAGACCAGGTTTCGTTTGGCCTGGAACTTATACATATTCTTGTGGATCAGCTGAATGGTAGTATTGAAAAACTCCCGGTACAGGGAACAATGTATGAGATCATTTTTTATAACATTGACAAAGACATTAACAAAGCTCCATAATTGATGAAGGTTTCCGGTTTTACTATTATTAGAAACGCGATAAAATACGATTACCCGGTTGTGGAAGCTATCACATCCATTTTACCTATATGCGATGAGTTTATAGTCAGCGTAGGGAATTCAGATGATGATACCTTAGCTCTTATTAAAAGTATCGATTCTCCAAAAATAAAAATCGTTCACTCTGTTTGGGATGATTCATTAAGGATAGGAGGGAAGGTCCTCGCAGATGAAACCAACAAGGCTTTTGACCAGGTATCACCTGATAGCGATTGGGCATTCTACATACAAAGTGATGAAGTGGTGCATGAAAAATACCTGGCCGGTATTCGTTCGGAAATGGAGAAGTGGAAAGACCATAAAGAAGTAGACGGTTTGTTGTTTAATTACACGCATTTTTATGGCAACTATAATTTTGTTGGTGATTCCAGGAAATGGTACAGGAAAGAGATCCGGATAATCAGGAATGATAAAAACATTCGTTCGTATAAAGATGCACAGGGTTTCAGGAAACGGGATAATTCAAAATTGCAGGTAAAGCCTATAGATGCACATATTTATCATTACGGCTGGGTAAAGCCACCGGCAGCACAGCAGGAGAAACAAAAGAGTTTTCATAAGATGTGGCATGATGATACATGGATGAAAGAAAATATTCCGGATACTACCGAATTCGACTATGCTGTTATTGATGTACTGGCGCCGTTTAAAGGCTCTCATCCACAAGTGCTGGAAGACCGACTGAAACGCTACAACTGGAAATTTGATTTTGATCCGAAGAAAATAAAACTTTCTTTAAAGGATAAATTGTTACTTGCCATTGAACGAAGTACGGGATACCGAATTGGGGAATACAAAAATTATATTGAGATTTGAAGCGTATTTAACAAAGCATCTAATTAGCCATCGTTATTGGCTTTTAAAGTGAAATAATTTTTAATCATTTAATATTAATTCTTATATTTATTAGTACAATACTGGTATACTATGTTGAAGGGCACATTTCATATCCAGAGTAAAGAAGCCAGGGAAAGAATAATTAACCAGTTCTGCAAGTGGATAGCGATATCTTCATTAATATCTGTTTTTATTTACTTGTATCTTCAAATCTACATTCTATCTGCTGTAACCGCGTTTGTAGGTTTATTGTTTATTTATTTCCTTAACCTGAATAAAAAGGGGAAATTTAAGGTTTCAAGAG
>DASWXS010000356.1:0-5684 GCA_036405375.1 Bacteroidia bacterium | reverse complement strand
GTTTCAGTAACAAAAAGTACTTTCCTGTATGGTAAAAGAGTTTCAAAACGTTGCTAATTTACGGATTTAACCTAGAAACACAATCTTGTTTTTATGTATAATTTTAGTACTTTTACAATACTATGTATAAGAGGAAAAGGGCATTTGTACTGTTTTTTCTGGCACTGATTTCTATATCGTTGCTGAACCAGGGTTGTTTTTTGTTCCGAAAAAAAAATGGCTGTAATTCCTGCCCCAGTTTTAATGGCAAACGGCACTGATCACCGTGTACTGCTACATTTTACATAAATAGTTAACTTTGAACAAAAATTCACGATGTTTTTACTATTCTTTTTAGCGATACTTTTTTCCGGACTTATTTTAATTGCCGGCATCATTATGAGCATTTCGGGTTTGGCTGCGGATAAGCCCAAAATGAGAAATGCAGGTTTCATTACGTTTGGCGGAGGTTTTCTGACGCTTATTGTATCGATTTACTTTGCAGTTACCGGTGTTGTAAATAAGGTGAAAGAAACGGTTGTGGAACCCTTCGGAGATATGATTGACAGCGTTAAGGCACACGAAGGTGATTACAGTGAAGGAAGTCTTTTAAATGATAACAGGGCTTATCTTTTACATGATACCTGCTCGAACCAATGGATCAAATACATTAAAGAAGAATCCAGCAAAAAAAATCCGGCTGTCCCGAATTCATTTTATACTTATTTCGGTTCGCAGGGATTTTCAAGAATGCCTTTGATCTATCCATATGCCATTCATTGCTGGGACTCGAAAGACCAGGGAACACTTGTAGATGAATCAAAAGTAACTGATATTGAAACGGCACCTGGTGGCGAAGAGAATATGATCTTCAATGTATCAGCTGTTAATTATGATGCGAACCTGGTGCTCATGCGTATATCCTCGCTGCAACAGGAAACCAACAGGGAGTTGTACACCTATACATTGTATGAAGTGAAAGGGAAAACAAGCAAGGATTACAAGTCGGAAGCAGAGCTGTTTGCAGCTGCAAAAAAAGCCGGGTACAAAGGCGAAAAGATATTGATCAGTCTTTGGGATTACGACGGAATGTTTTAAGGATTTTGGAAGGATATAAAAATAAAATAGTCTGGATAACAGGTGCATCTTCGGGAATTGGAGAAGCGCTCGTTTATGAATTTGCAAAAGCAGGTTCTAAAGTGGTATTGTCTGCAAGAAGAAAAGAAGAGCTGGAGCGGGTTGTAAAAACAGCCGCTTTGGCAGAAGGAAATTTCCTGGTGCTTCCTTTTGATCTTGCTGATATAAGTTCTTTTTCCTCGCATGTTGAGCGAGTAATCTCTGCATTCGGGCGAATTGATGTCCTGGTAAATAACGGAGGGTTCAGCCAGCGGGCGGAAGCGCTTCAAACGCCGCTGGATATTGATCGCAAAATAATGGAAGTAAATTACTTCGCCAATATTGCCCTGGGTAAACTTGCGCTTGCGCACATGGTAAAGCAAAAAAGCGGGCATATTGTTGTAATAAGCAGTATTGCCGGAAAATTTGGTTTTTACCTTCGCTCAGCTTATTCGGCAGCGAAGCATGCACTTCACGGCTTTTATGAATCATTGCGCCTCGAGAATGAAAAGTACGGTGTCAAAGTAACCATTGTTTGTCCCGGGAAAATAAAAACAAATGTTTCCCTCAACGCAGTTACTGCTGATGGCAGCACTCACGGACAAATGGACGAAAGCCATGTAAACAGCATGAGCCCGGAACAATGCGCCAGGGAAATAATAACTGCTATGCTTAGCAATAAAGAAGAAATTCTGATAGGTGGGCGCGAGCTGAAAGCTGTATTTGTAAAACGATTTTTCCCCGGTTTATTTGGCAGGATCATCCGGAAACAAAGTCCTTATTAGCTGAAAATCTGCCGGATTTTGCCATTTTTAAGCCCTGGGTTTTACTTTCAACAAATCTTTAACAACCTGCCCGATTATCCGCTGAATCCATTAATTTTGCGCAATTTGTTCAGCGCCAATCTATGCCAAAAGATAATTCAATAAAACATGTATTAATAATCGGAAGCGGTCCTATTATCATAGGGCAGGCTTGCGAATTCGATTATTCGGGATCACAAGCAGCAAAAAGTCTTAAAGAAGAAGGAATTACTGTGAGTTTGATCAACTCCAATCCGGCTACTATTATGACCGACAAAGTAACGGCAGATAATGTTTACCTGTTACCGCTTGAAGTAAAATCCATCATTAAGATTCTTGAAGAACAGAAGATAGATGCGGTTCTTCCAACTATGGGAGGCCAAACGGGTCTTAACCTCGCTATGAAATGCGAAGACCTGGGAATCTGGAAAAAATATGGCGTTCGTATGATCGGCGTGGATGTAGATGCGATCAAAGTTACCGAAGACCGCGACCTGTTCCGTGCACGTATGGAAGAAATAGGGATCGGTATGGCACCTTCACGTATTGCCAAATCTTTCCTGGAAGGAAAATCAATTGCCCAGGAATTTGGGTTCCCGTTGGTGATCCGTCCTTCTTTCACTTTAGGCGGAAGCGGTGGAAGCGTTGTATACCATAAAGAAGATTTTGACGCGCTATTGAACAGGGGATTACAAACATCTCCTATCCATGAAGTATTGATTGATAAAGCCGTTTTGGGCTGGAAAGAATATGAGCTTGAATTGTTGCGGGATAAAAATGATAACGTAGCAATTATTTGTTCTATCGAGAATTTTGACCCGATGGGAGTTCACACGGGAGATAGTATCACTGTTGCCCCGGCAATGACCTTAAGCGATAGTACGTATCAGAAAATGCGTACGATGGCTATAAAAATGATGAGGTCGATCGGGAATTTTGCAGGAGGATGTAATGTTCAGTTCTCTGTGAACCCCGACGAAAGTGAAGAGATCATCGCAATCGAAATTAATCCTCGTGTTTCCCGCTCATCAGCTTTGGCAAGTAAAGCAACCGGTTATCCGATTGCCAAAATTGCTTCCAAGCTCGCAATCGGTTACCAGCTGGATGAGTTGATCAACCAGATTACCAAATCTACTTCTGCTTATTTTGAACCGACACTTGATTATGTAATTGTAAAGATCCCACGCTGGAATTTTGATAAATTCAAAGGTTGCAACCGCGAGTTAGGATTCCAGATGAAATCAGTTGGAGAGGTAATGGCAATTGGAAGAAGTTTCCAGGAAGCATTACAGAAAGCATGTCAGTCGCTGGAGATCAAACGTAATGGTTTGGGTGCTGATGGTAAAGAAAATACTAACCAGGCCGAATTGTTGCAGGCATTGGAGCGTCCGAGCTGGAATCGTTTGTTTATGATCTACGATGCGATGAAGCTGGGCATCTCAATTAAAACTATTCAGAAGCTTACACGCATTGATATGTGGTTCCTGGAGCAGATCGAGGAAATGATCGCATTGGAAAATGAGATCAGTAAATATCACCTGGAATCGATTCCAAAAGATTTATTGTATGAAGCGAAACAGAAAGGCTATGCCGACAGGCAGATAGCTCACCTGTTGCGTTGTCTCGAAAGTGAAGTATATAAAAAGCGAAACGATCTTAGTATTAAACGCGTTTATAAACTGGTTGATACCTGTGCTGCGGAATTTGAAGCTAAAACACCTTATTACTATTCTACATTTGAAGTAGAAAATGAAAGTGTCCGTACAGATAAAAAGAAAGTAATTATTTTGGGAAGTGGTCCTAACCGTATCGGGCAGGGAATTGAGTTTGATTACAGCTGCGTGCATGGTGTAATGGCCGCGAAAGAATGCGGGTATGAAACTATCATGATCAACTGTAATCCTGAAACAGTTTCAACGGACTTCAGTACGGCTGATAAATTGTATTTCGAACCTGTTTTCTGGGAACACATTTATGATATCATTTTGCACGAAAAACCTGAAGGTGTTATTGTGCAGCTGGGCGGACAAACGGCGCTTAAACTGGCAGAGAAGCTGGAACGTTATGGAATCAAAATCATCGGGACAGATTTCAAATCGCTTGACCTTGCCGAGGACAGGGGAAGTTTCTCTACTTTGTTAAAAGAAAACAACATTCCTTATCCTAAATTCGGGGTGATTGAAGATGCGGAAGAAGCGATCTCTCTTTCAAAAGAATTAGGATTTCCACTGTTAGTGCGTCCTAGTTATGTATTGGGCGGGCAAAGTATGAAGATTGTTATCAACGAAGAAGAATTGGAACAACACGTTGTAAAACTGTTGAATGATCTTCCGGAGAATAAAGTACTACTCGATCACTTTTTGCAGGGCGCAATCGAAGCAGAAGCAGACGCCATATGTGATGGAGAGGATGTATATATTGTTGGGATCATGGAGCATATTGAACCTGCCGGAATTCACAGTGGAGACAGCTTCGCGGTATTGCCTCCTTTTGATTTAAGTGAAAATGTGATCAAACAGATTGAAGCACATACGAAGAAAATTGCATTGGCTTTAAAAACAGTTGGATTAATCAATATACAGTTTGCTGTTAAAGATGAGATCGTTTATATTATTGAAGCAAATCCAAGGGCAAGCCGTACGGTGCCGTTTATTGCAAAGGCTTACGATGAGCCTTATGTGAACTATGCTACCAAGGTAATGTTGCGCGAGAAGAAAGTAAAGGATTTTAAGTTTGCTCCGAAGAAAAAAGGATACGCTATCAAGATTCCTGTATTCAGCTATGAGAAATTCCCTGAAATTCAAAAGGAATTGGGTCCTGAAATGAAATCGACAGGTGAAGCAATTTATTTTATTGATACACTCCAGGACGAATATTTTCAGCAAATCTATAGCGAACGTAATTTGTATCTGAGTAAATAATTTAAAAGCAGAATTTCTGAAACAATTAAAAGCCCCTATGATTTTGTTCTATGGGGCTTTTTTGTAAAGTGATATGGCGAAATAAAAATAACCTGCCCTATGAAATCAAAACAAATCTTTTTCGCAGGAGTTTTCGTTTTTATTCAACTCATGCAAATTAGTATTGCATTTGCCACCGCTTCCAATTCCTGTGGAGAAGGAGGAGAGCGTTACGCCATAACGGGTGTAGTTTGTTTGCTGCTTGATTTTCTCATCCCCTTTTTTAATACCAACTCGCAGTTGTGGAAGCGTATTTTATTTGCCTTTCTTTTGGCAATTCTGAGCGCACTTATCTGGATCCTGGGATTTGTAATCTCTGATCACCGGATTATGTGTAAGTTGTTTTGAACGGTATCAAATAGATGCTAGCTTCCATATCACTCAAATGTTTATTATACTTGATGGATATTTTTTACTTTAGAATAAGATATGCAAAAGTATACAGCAGTTGTAGCCTACGGCCATCCAATTATAGCGTGTGATACCCTTCTGTTAATTCTCCTGTTCTGAATTTGTTTACCAGCTCGTGTGCAAGGCGCGTTGGCTCAGGAATCCGGTATTTCCCAACACATTTTCTTATTACATCCAAACAGTTTTCCATTCCTATTAAATGTCCGGGAGAAACAAATACGGGTTTTACTTTGTATTTGCTGCGGTACGCGTAACCAATTTGTTCCTGCTTATCTATAATTGGGGAAAAAGTGTCCTGCATTAGAGATGGTTCTGCAAAGTTACCGACCAGCATTTTTTTAGCACACCCCATGCTTGCCTGTCCGGTTAGTGTTCCAAAGTGTGCAGCTATCCCCATCCGTCGCGGATGTGCAAT
>DASWXS010000355.1:0-4030 GCA_036405375.1 Bacteroidia bacterium | reverse complement strand
AACTATGGTCCTTATCATTTTCCTGAGAAGCTAATTCCTCTTTGTATAAATAATATCAAAAACAATAAACAGCTTCCTATATACGGGAAAGGTGAAAACGTTCGCGATTGGTTATTTGTAGAAGATCATGCCCGTGCCATTGATGTGATCTTTCACAATGCAAAAGATGGAAGCACGTACAATATTGGTGGACATAACGAATGGACAAACATTGATGTGATTCGTTTGCTGTGTAAGATCATGGATAAAAAACTGAACCGTGCAGAAGGAACGAATGAGAAGCTAATCACTTTTGTTACTGATCGTGCCGGGCATGATCTGCGTTATGCAATTGACAGCACCAAACTTCAAAACGATCTTGGATGGAAACCAAGCCTTCAGTTTGAGGAAGGACTAACCAAAACAGTTGACTGGTATCTTGCCAACGAAGAATGGCTTAGCAATGTTACTTCAGGGGATTACCAGAAATACTACGAAAAACAATACAAACATTAAATGTACAATATAGCATTCCATACTGCTGACATCAGTAAACTTTCTTTTCTTATTACAGGTGGTGCGGGTTTCATTGGCTCCAACATTGTAGAATACCTGCTTAAGCACAATGCCGGGAAAGTAGTGGTACTTGATAACCTTTCTACGGGGAGCATAGAAAATGTAAAACTGTTTGAGAAAAACCCGAACTACCAGTTTATTGAAGGTGATATCTGTAATCTTGAAGACTGCAGGAAGGCGTGTGAAGGAATTGACTATGTAAGTCACCAGGGTGCCCTTGGTTCTGTGCCTCGCAGTATTGAGAATCCGCTGGCTACACATAATGTAAATGCAAGCGGTTTTATTAATGTGCTATTGGCTGCAAGAGATGCAAAAGTAAAACGTATTGTATACGCCAGTTCGTCTTCTGTTTATGGTGACCTCAATGAATCTCCGAAAGTGGAAGAACGGATAGGAAAACCACTTTCTCCATATGCTGTAAGCAAACTGGTAAACGAACAGTATGCCGCTATCTTTTCCTCTACCTATAATATGGAAATAATCGGTTTGCGTTACTTCAATATTTTTGGCCCGCGCCAAAATCCAAACGGAGCTTATGCAGCAGCCATTCCATTGTTCATTAAATTGCTTATGAACAATAACAATGTATTCATAAACGGCAATGGCGAACAAAGTCGCGATTTTACTTTTGTGGAAAATGCGGTTCAAGCTAATATCAAAGCATTGTTCTCTGCTTCAGTCACTAATAATACCCGTATTTTTAATATTGCCTGTGGCGACAGTATCAGCGTAAATGATATGTTCCAAAACATCAAAAAAGAATTAAACTCAACGGGGAATGCCATCCATAGGGAAGAACGTTTTGGAGATGTGAGAAATTCAAAAGCAAATATCGCTGCAGCTCAAAAGTACCTGGGTTACTCACCTACCCGTTCCTTTGAAGAAGGGTTAAAATTGACTATAGATTATTTCAGGGGAACAAAATAAAAAAGGCCCTGATCATTCAGAGCCTTTAATTTTACAATTCATTTCAAGGTAAGCCATGACGCAATTAACTTTGGAACCCACTTTTAAAACTGCATCCCAAAGATCTTTTGTGTCGCAATTTATTTTTTCCGACCAGTCACGAATCCCGGTTTCGTTCAGTGGGATCATTTCATCCGGACTATAGTTTAGTGGTTCCATAGTTTCAAGGGAATGTGTTTAAGAAAACAGGTAAACAGAAAGAACAATTAAAAATATTCGGGAAAATGAGCCATTAAAGTTCTACCCAGGGTCTCTTCATCCATCGATTTGATATTATAGCCTTTCACATCTTCATAATGCCTTGCTTTTTCTGTATCAGTAGGATTAATAGAAGATGTAAGCATTATTACCTTCATCTTTGATTTCTCCTGCTCATCCAGGCCTTTGTATTCTTCCAGGAATTGCCAGCCATTCATTTTCGGCATGTTTATATCCAGGAAAATTATTTCCGGGTTCTGACGTTTGTTCTCAATATTGGAACGGAGATAACGTAGTCCTTCTTCACCGCTGTTTACAGTAACTACTTTTTCGGCACATTGTGTATTGTTTAATACTACTTCATGTATAAAATTGGCCACATCATCATCATCGATCAGCAGCACATTCTTTAGTTTTGTTTTCATGGCTAACATTTTTACGCTTGTATTTATATCAATTTCCCTTGTTATCATCAGGCCCAGCTTTCTTTTTGAACGTTTATATTAAGATCCTGCATAAATAAAGTTAATTCCTGCGTGAATTTTTCTAACGACAAGGCTGATTGCTTCATATAACCAGTCATTCGTTTTACTTCATCTTCAGAACTTGTTGGATTACTTAAAAGATCGGAGAAGCCAAGAATTTGGGCAATTGGTTGACGAACTTTATGTGAGGTTATGAACATCATTTCCTCTAATTTGCGGATATGTTCAAGGCGTTCTTTTTCCCTTCGTTTGCGCTCGGTGATATCAACCGAAAGAATAAATATACCTTCGGGAACTGCCTGTATCCTCAGTTCAAAATACCCGGTTGACCCATCAGGAAAACTAAATTCATTTTCCAGGTTATAAGCTGAGCGTTGCTTCATGCATTTCTTCAGTACCACGAAGAGCTCCGTATTTTCGATACCAGGAAATTTCTGCATCATGGTAAAACCCAACAATTCTTCTTTCGATTTATATTTACTCTGTTTCACCACTGCCTCGTTCACATACAAGTAATGCCAATCAAAACCAATCAACTGAAAACCTTCCATCAGGTTATCGAGCGTTGTTTCGTGTTTTGTATCAAAATTCCCGTTCATCAGGCAAGAAAAGCTAAGGGTGAATTATTGAGGTTTCCACTTCAAATTTAAATACTTGAAACAGCATTTGAAATACGTATAAATACGTGTTTTTTACCCTATATTTTATACGTATAAATACGTATAAAATCTTCTTTAACCATTTTTTTCAATAAAACAGCGGCTTACAGGCAGTACTTAAATCCCGGCAATAGTTTGGCTCCGGACGCTAACCGCTTACTTTTCGGTTTGATCGGCATGCACAATAGCTACAACCGGGTCTTTTTTATGATCTATTTTTTGGTTTGCGGCAGAATTGAAGCGATACTGATGGATCGCTTGTTTATTACTGCTCGTTATCACATATCCATTTTCTTTCGCCTGACTGCATCCTGAAAACAAAAGTGACAAAATAAGGCCAAGTGCAAAAAGGAACAGGATACCCATCCTGAAACGTGCGCTTGAAAAAAATGATAGCTTCATTGTATGAAAAATTAGTTGTTATCCTAAACCGATTTTAAGACAACAAAGCTAGACTAACGGGGGACGTTTGTCAATACGTATAAATACGTGATTTTAACCCTGTTTTTTATAGGTATAAATACCTGTGCATTTACATGCTTACATATTTGTTCTTAAGTGCGAACATAAGCAGACCCATTGAATTTTTGGCGCCTGTTTTGTCAATAATGCTTTTACGATGACCTTCTACTGTGCGTTGACTGATACTGAGAGCCTCTGCTATTTCACGGTTTGTTTTTTCATAGCAGATATAGCGTAACACTTCAATTTCGCGTTCGGTAAGTTCATCGGGTATTTTATCTATTAAGTCGGGATTAATAATGGTTTTTGCCATAACCATAGATACTTCGCTATCAAAATAATATCCTTGTGTGTGAACAGCAAATATGGCGTCCACGATTTTTTCTATGTCGCAATTTTTCGGCAAGAACCCATTCGCACCTTTTTTGATAAATTCAATGATATACGAATCTTCGAAATGCATACTGATGATAATGATCTTGATCTTAGGGTACATAACTTTGATCTTCTCCATAGCTTCTCTTCCACTCACTATCGGCATTTCAATATCGAGCAGGATCACATCCGGTTTATCCGACTTCAGGCGTGCAAGCAATTCTTTTCCATCGCCTACATCAAATAAAATATTCAGCTCATCAAATTCTCGCAGTAAAGACACCATTCCTTGTCTTACCAATAAGTGATCTTCCGCAATTCCAATATTTA
>DASWXS010000354.1:0-2775 GCA_036405375.1 Bacteroidia bacterium | reverse complement strand
TTGATCTGAATTGTTCTAATTTTGGTCATGCCCCCAATCCAATTGTGAAGTTCGCCAAACTGGACAGCCTGATATTTGTGTCGGATACAGAAGCTGTAATTGTAACCAGTAATATTTGTATGAATCGATCTGGTAGCTATTCCGATGTTTGGTCGGCAGGAAGAGAGAAGGCAAAGCATCATCCTTTATTCAGTAAGAAACATTCGCTTGATAGCATTAAGAACACATTAAAACAACAATACTACTTCCGCAATCCAATAGATAGTGTAGTTTTTGTTGGTTATGACAATGCTACCATTCCACCTTCCAGCCAATCTTCCGGAAGTTCACAAAAACACAACAGCGCACCTTTTGCAGATCCGGGTAATCAAGACCCTCCGCATTCCAATTATCCTTACATATTGCTTGGGATCATTGGTTCATTTTCGTTGGTGCTTACTTTGATCGTAAGAAAGATTAATAAATTAAACTCAGGCGTATAGGATGCTAAAGAGTACATTTGTTTTATCAGCTTATGTATTTTCTTTGCTATTTATATTCTTTATTCCCTTCCCCTATTCCATATTCCCAGTACACGAAAAGGTGAACACATTTCTTTTTACTGGAATGCTCTCCGGCCTGAATGAATTTTTCTCCGGGCAAGCCACTCCAGGTATGATCAGTTCTGATTCAACGCTTATGTACCTGCAGGTATTTCTGCTTGCTGTTGTTTCTTTTCTAATTTCTATAACTGTTCAATTCATAAAGGTTAAAGAAGAAAAGAAGCTGCGTTTTATCTCATTCACTCATTCCCTGCTTACCTATTTTCTTGCACTTCACCTTATGAAATATGGTTTTGATAAGGTATTCAAAACCCAGTTTTATCAACCCGAACCCAATACTCTATTCACTCCATTCGGGTTCCTGGATAAGGATATTTTGTTCTGGAGCACCATCGGAACATCGCACCCATACAATGTTGTTACCGGCGCACTGGAAATAATTGCTGCTTTATTATTAGTATTCCACCGAACAAGAAGAGCCGGGTTAGTATTATCACTTGGTTTACTTTTACACATTTGCCTTATTAATTTCAGTTTCGATATTTCGGTGAAATTATTTTCCATATTCCTTCTCGGTATCACATGCCTGCTTATTGCACCTGATCTGAAGAATTTTATTACATTCTTTTTTAAACGACAACTAAACCAACAAAATGAGCCATTGCCTTTATGGATCTTAAACAAGCAGGTTAAAGTGGGCCTGAAGTGTTTTGTTATTCTTGTAATTATCTCTGAAAGTATTTACCCGGCTGTGCTTTCCGGGAATTTTAATGATGATCGGGCTCAACGGCCTTACCTTCATGGCGCATACGAAGTGTGGTCAATCGAACCCAAAGAAAATACTCTGAACATAGCATTACCCGATATAAAACGTGTATTCATCCACCGCAGAGGCTATATAATTTTTCAGCACGATAATGACTCCATGAGTGATTACAAATTAAACATCGACTCCATCAAACATACATTCGAACTCACAGATCATAAACTGGTTACTACCACTATTCCTTATGTTTATTATCCTGTTGACAGCACTCTTGTTTTAAACTCAGCCTATAAAATAACAGCTAAAGCAATCGACTGGCGTACTTTGCCAGCACTCAGGAAAGGATTTCACTTTAGAAGTGACAGTGAATTTTAATAGTCAGCATTGCCTTTCCATTATTAGTTACATCTGTTTCCTTTTTTTTCTTATTTTTATGATAAACAAACTAATTACGCATGAAATTAAAATTACTACTAATCCCTGCTGTTATACTATTTTTAGGCTCGCAGGCTTTTTGTCAAATGCCTTCTGCTGATGCCGGGCTACCGGGTTTCAGCCAGAAAAAAAATGTAAACAAGGTAAATATCCTGTTTGGCCCCTTTTATAAAATGGCCCATGTGAGTTATGAAAAACCAATCGGGAAACGTTTCTCTATCAATACAACCGTTAAAGTAAGACCGCCAAGCAAAATAAAAGCAAGCAACGGTGTTAAGTATGATTCGCAGACTTACAACCCGTTCGGAAATGCAAAACTGAGCGCCGCAGGTAATATTACCGAATTCAGAATTTACAGCAAGAAAAAAGGACCTTTAAAAGGATTCTATTTTGGCCCGTATTTATCAGCCATGTTTTATAAGTTCCAAACCGCCGCTTTTCCGGCAACATTTAAAGACGATAATAATGTTGAATATAAAGCAGATGTTACACAAACTTTTAAAATTAATTTCATCGGGGGCGGCTTACAAATGGGCGCACAGTGGATGATCAAGGACATTTTTGTGATCGATTGGAATATCTTTGGAATTGGTTTTGCATCTGCCAAACTAAGCGGTGGAATTGAGGCAACCAATACTTCAGGTAATTTTGATTTCCGTAATTACGATAATGACATTGATAAAGTAACACTCGGCCTCGATAAATTTTTACCGATTAAAAAAGAAGTAGACAAAACAAACATAGGACTAAGTGTAAGAGGTTTTAGCCCTATTTTCAAAACAGGACTTTTCATTGGACTTGCATATTAACAACACAATCTATTTAATAAAAAACCCATTAGCGCTGCTAATGGGTTTTCTTTTTTTTAACGGGTTTCTTAGGTTCTTCTTTATCTTCGTCGTACTTATCGTAATCGAGTTTTCCGCCCCAGAACCGCATTTGTTGCAAAGCCCAGGTTTTACGTTTTGTAACATATGCACCGTTGATATTTTTACCATATACTCTTGGGTTAGGTAACAAAACTGCCAATGT
>DASWXS010000353.1:0-4666 GCA_036405375.1 Bacteroidia bacterium | reverse complement strand
TGAGATTCACCCAATTATTATTTACCTGTCCCTGCGGGTTGAAATAAAATGCCGCGACTCCCAGGTAAACATAGGGTGAAAAAAAGTACTTGCTGCCTATTTGATATTCTACGAAATTAAATTCCGCTTTCCCATATAATTCATAAATGCGTGATTTGAAATTCAGATTACGCTCCAGCTGATCTTTGTTGTCGGATTGCGAATCATCGGCCATTACTGATCCCAGGTTTACACCACCTCTAAAAGCAAAACGGTGGCTGTAATTGAAACGATAGAACAAACCGCCTGCTGGTTGAGACATGGCAAAATGTGCGCGTGGATTTAAGTCGCCAAGGTAATAACTCCCACCCAGGAACAATCCAACATCATGAGAATAGAAGTCCTTGTGGTTATTCCTTTGCGAATACCCAATTAAACTCAGCATGCAGATCAGAACTATGAACAGGCCTTTTTTCATCAGAAATTTAAGAACGCTAATTTCGGAAAAATATTGCAATAAACCAGCTTTTAGATCGAACGATAAAAAAGGGACAAAAGCCTGTAAATGAGCGTAAAATATTCCTATTTTTACAGATATGGAAAAATACGACCTTATTGTAATTGGAGGAGGACCGAGCGGGTATGCCGGTGCCATGAGAGCCATCGATTTTAGAAAAAAAGTGCTCCTGGTAGAACGTCATAAGATTGGCGGAGCGGGAGTTTATGATGGAGTTTTAACTTCGAAAACACTATGGGAATTTTCACAAAAAGTTTCGGCAATCCGCGAACTGAGTCCCGAATACAAAGTTTCGTTTGAACAGATTGATAAGACAGTGAAGGAAGCGGTTTTTGAAAGAAAAACGCAAATGACTGTTCACTTACAATTATTGGAAAACGCTGCGGAAGAAAAACTCTTTTCCTATGAGAAAGGTGAAGCGAGTTTTATCGATAAACATACCATTCGTATCAAACGCGAAGGTAAGGAAGATAAGATCGTGCAAGGCGACCAGGTACTTGTTGCTACCGGTAGCAGACCAAGATATCTTCCGCATATTCCAATCGATGAAAAAATTATTCTGACCAGCAACGGGATCCGGAATCTTACAGGTATTCCAAAAAGCCTGGTAGTATTGGGTGCCGGGGTTATTGGTTGTGAGTTCGCTACCATCTTTGCCAACTTCGGTCAAACCAAGGTATACCTTATAGATAAGGCAGACAGAATTTTACCGTTTGAAGATGAGGATGTGGCTGAAATGGTGAGTGAAAACCTGGAAGGTATGGGAGCAACTGTTCATCACGGAGCTTCATTGAAACGTATGGACATTATCAACGGAATGGTTGAATACGAACTGGAATACAAAGACGGTCGAATTGAAGTGATCACTGTGGAAAAAGCATTGGTGTCTGTAGGAAGGATTCCGAATATCGAAAGCCTTCACCTGGAAGATGCAGGGGTGAAACTGAATGATAAAGGAAGTGTGTGGGACGATGATACACAAACAAACATCAGTAACATTTATGTTGCCGGTGATGTAACAACTGATATTGCTTTAGTGAACGTAGGTGAAAGAGAAGCGCGTCATGCGATAGTACGTATGTTTGGACCTCCAATAAAACCGCTTAGCTATAAAAATATTTCTACTATCATGTTCCTCAGCCCCGAGGTAGCAAGTGTGGGTATGAGTGAGCAGGAGTTGAATAAACAAGGAATCCCTCACAAAGTTGTTAAGCTGGATTATAGCACCAATGCGCGTGCCATTGCCATGCGTAAAACAAGAGGTTTCTTTAAAATTTTAGTCACCAACGATAATGGCATGCGCATATTAGGTATGCGTGCAGTTGGCGAACATGCAAGCAGCGCTATACAAGCTGTTGCTTACCTGATCCATACCAACCAGGGAATTCGCGACCTCGCAGATATGATGCATCCGCATCCAAGTATTATTGAAGGGGTACAGGAATGTTTACGTATGTTGTTGGGGAAATCAATTTATAAGTCTTCGATCTTTAAAGATAAATTGAAATGTTACCTGTGTGAGAATGGTGTTTGTACACCACTTGAAAAACTGATACAGGATTAATGAAGTTTCATTTTTATCCTTTTTCAAAACAACCAATAAGCAACTGGAGCGGAGGAAGCACCCGTCAGCTGGCTATTTATCCTCCTGGTGCAGAATTGGCGAAAAGGAATTTTGTATTTCGTTTCAGCACAGCAACTGTAGAGATTGAATCATCTGTTTTTACGAAGTTCGAAAATTACAGGAGATGTTTGATGATCCTGGAAGGTGAGCTAAAGATCACGCACAACAACGATCCTTCAGAAACACTAAAACCGTTTCATGCACATTATTTTGATGGTGCCTGGGATACTAAGGCAGAAGGAAAGGTGATCGACTTTAATGTGATCTTCTCTAAAAAGCAGGCTATTGATAAAGTTGTGGTGACAAATGAACAGATGGAGCTGGGAGCTGGAAAAACTTTCAGCACGAAACCAGGGAATTTTATTGGAATCTATGTTCGGTCAGGAAAATTAGAAATAGGCGATGCTCTTCTTTCATTGAATGATTTTATATTGATGGAGTGGGAACAGGGTGACCAGGATTTGAAAATACGTGCAGGAGAAAATGCCACGTTTATTCTTACGGAGGTCATGAAGCAAGGTTAATTTAATATTACGTATTTTTGACTAATGTCTGCAAAAGTTGCTTTTATAATTAACCCGAAAGCCGGGGTGAAAAAGAAAATGGATGTACCTGCATTCATTGAAGAGCACTTTTCCAAAAGTATTCCAAAAGAAATAATTGTTTGGAAGAACAAAGATGATTTCGAAAGCATCAGGCAATATGTTCTCTCGGGTGGTTTCACAATTGTTGTTGCTGTTGGAGGTGATGGAACAGTGAACCAGGTAGCGGCTGCATTAAACAATACCTCGATTGCATTAGGAATCCTCCCTTTTGGTTCCGGGAATGGCCTGGCAAGAAGTATTGGTGTTTCAATGGATATAAAAGAAGCATTAAAGCAAATTGAAAGAGGAAAAACAAATAGGATCGATTCGGGCACTATAAATAATATCCCGTTTTTTTGTACCAGTGGTATAGGCTTCGATGCGCACATTGGGAACCTGTTTGCTACTAACACCAAGCGCGGATTCAGCTCCTATTTCAAAATCATCAGGAAAGAATTGTTTTCATATAAACCCAAAACGTACGAACTGAATATTGATGGAAAGATCATAAAACGAGAAGCGTTTCTTATCACCTTTGCGAACGCCGGGCAATATGGAAATAATTTTTACATAGCGCCATTGGCGGATATGCGGGATGGGATCCTGCATATTTCTGTAGTGAAACCTTTTTCGTTGCTTTTAGCTCCGTCGCTTGCTTATAAAGCATTCAGGAAGAAAATACATTTTTCCAGGTACGTGGAAACATTCGAAGGAAAGGAAATCAGTATTAAAATAACCGAACCTTCTCCTATTCATTTTGATGGCGAGCCCACAGAGGTAAAAGAGGATATAGCAGTAAAAATCCAGGGGAACACCTTGAGCGTTGTGGTTCCTTAGTATTTATTTTTTCCGGATCCCTTGCCTGTTCGCTTCACATTCATTGCAATAAGTCTTTCCATCACAACCTGTAACTCCGGGGCAATCTGCTGTACAGCCTTTATCTTTATATTGCTGGTAGAGCTGCTCGTCGTAACAGGATGAAGGGCCTTTTTTGCAGGCGTTGGCCAGTATAACAAGAAGTAATAGTAAAAATGGGGTGAAAGATATTTTTAAAACTTTCATTGTTGCTCTGGGTTGTAACATCAACGAAAGATCAATTAAAATAGTATTAGGGTCAACAAATTTTTTAATTCAATTCCTTCAATGTTTCATTGATCTTTTCAAAGTTCGGAAGATCGCCTGCTTTTTCCAGTATTTCCGCATAACGGATAATTCCTTCCTTATCAATCACAAATGCAGAACGTTTGCTTACGCCTTCCATTTCAAAAGAAAAAGTTTCATACAAAGAATCGTAGGCTTTGCAGGTAGTTTTGTTATAATCAGAAAGCAGCTTAAAATTGAGATGTTGCTCTTCCTTGAATTTCGCAAGCGCAAACAAAGAATCGGTTGATATGCCAAATACTTCAGCATTCATGGAGTTATAGAACGTAAGATTATCGCGTGTGGAACATAATTCAGCCGTGCATGTAGAAGTAAATGCAAGCGGAAAAAACAATAGCAATACGTTCTTACCTTTTAATTCAGATAAAGTAACTTTCTTCTTTTCTGTATCGAACAATGAAAAATCGGGAGCTGCCTGGTTTATTTGCATAACAATAATTTTCGCCTAAAATAGGCAATCATTACAAATAAATAAGATACTTGAAACTTAAGAAGCTGAATAATCAGATTTAAGGAACTCTTTCCAGTCACCTAAATTAGCGATCACCTGTAATTGACGGTAAGCGTTATGGAAATCGTCCTCGTTCTCCTGTGAGTTCAGGATATTGATACGGTATGAATCAAAATTAGCCAATGCAGTTTTTTCTTCGGCGGTTAGTTTATTTCCACCGAATTCTTTTTCACGTAAGTCATTGATACTTACTTCACCACCAATATCTTTTTTGGTGAAAAAACGCTGAATGATTTGATTACTTAAGCCTTTCATACTATAACTACAAATATAAAAGATTAATGGTAAAG
>DASWXS010000352.1:0-6633 GCA_036405375.1 Bacteroidia bacterium | reverse complement strand
AAGCACTGATAATACAGACGAGGTTATAACACCAATACTGACCGAGTTTATCCGGTATGAAAAGATAAAGAACAGCGAAAGAGGCTTTGCGCGTAACTACGGAGCCCGGCTGGCTAAAGGCGATTACGTCAATTTTTTTGACTCTGATGATATTGCATTACCCAATCATTTAGAAGAAGCCTCAAAAGCGATTGAACTGCTGCATGAACCGGAAGTTTTTCATTTAAACTATGTATGGGTAAGACCGGACCTTACTATCACGCAGGAAGCAAGGCGATTTAATGCAACTGCCAATGATGAACTCATTTTTGGAAATACTCTCAGTTGTAATGGTGTTTTTATACGACGGGATATTATATTGAAATTTCCTTTCAATGAGTCAAGAGATTTATCTGCATCCGAAGACTGGGATCTCTGGCTTAAACTGGCATCGCGGTTCAGGATGCATACGCTTCCTACTGTAACGAGCTACATCGTTAACCACGATGAACGCAGTGTAAATATCTTCAACGAAAAAAAAATACAGCAAAGGGCAGATGCATTGGTAAACAGCCTTAGCAACGACAAAGTTTTTGCAGAAAAATATCCTGACGGGACAAACAAAATCAAAGCTCATATGAATAGTTACCTGGCTTTGCACGCTGCAACCAAAGGATATAAACTAAAACCTGTACGTTATTTATTTAGGTCCCTGAAAAGTAATATTGGCGAATTGTTCACACGACGTACACTCGCAATAATTAAACACTTATTCATAACTTATTCTGCCTGATACGGCGAAAATCCGCTTCCATTTACGGCAAAAAAAATGTATATTTGGGTTTGTATTAGAATTAGGTACCCCGGAAGTGAAGTTCAGCATAAAAGAATCGAAGGAAAAGATAAAACTTGGTTTTTATTTATTGTTTGCGTTATTGGCTTTTTTACCATTAATAGTAAATACTGGCGTTAAAAAAACTTCTAATTTGCCTGATCCAAATGAATTATACAATCCTTCACTAGGAAAGATCAAAAACCTGGAGGATGCCAACCTGTATATAGACAGTGTTATTGCTACCAAACCCGAAAAAGATACCGTACAACTTGTTGGAGCAGTCAGTGCTTTCACAAAACGACGTTTCTATCATGGTTTATGTAATTATTCAATCGGTGACAACTGGATAACTGCTTTGAGCGGAAAATTGCTCTGGGACCATTTTTCTGCAATAGTTGAACCGGAAGACATACTAAAACATAACGAAGGACTTTGCAGCCAGCAAGCAATTGTTTTTATGGAATTATTACGAATGAGAGGAATAAAAACCAGGAGTGTTGGTATGGGTTATCCTGAAGGGCCGGGGCATTTCCTTACAGAAGTATATTATAGTGGGGGCTGGCATCTTTATGATGTGGATAAAGAACCTAAATGGAAAAAAATTGTCAATCGTCATAAAAGCATGGATTATTACCTGGCCAACAAAGACACCCTTTATATGGTTTATGAAGGAATTATGGAGAAAAGCACCTTTAACAAAACCATGGAAAAAGTTCAATATGGAACGCCGGGCGAGTTCCCGGCCAGGAAAATGAGTATGTTCCATAAAGCAACAAAAATCCTGACCTATGCACTACCTCTTTTATTTGGTGTACTATCTGTTCAGCAAATCAGGAAAATAAACAGGCAAATTAAAACCAGGGCGGCATTGAATGCAGAAAAACAGGCCGCTGTTGTGCTCGGCTAAGATTTAGAGATCGTTTCCGCAAAACTCTTCACAATATCCGGTAAGGCTTCAAGTACTGAAATTGTCGGTTTAAATTTCAACTCATTATACAATTTCGTATTATCAATTTCCTGGAAAACCACTTTTTTTGCATCAGGTAAATAGCTGATCTGCGTTCCTGTTATTCTCGCCAGTTCAGCAGTGATTGCTTCGTTGGTGATATTGCTCCCATAGCTGAGATTATAAACTCCCGAAGCCTCAGAACCCGCCAGTGCTATTATTGCCCTGGTAACATCATTTACAGATATATAATCTTTTGATGAATCGCGGGTAGTTTGTAACTCCACCTTTCCTTTCATCAATGCATCTTTTACGATTGAAGTAATAAAATTCTCCGAATAAAAATCATTCCCAAACACATTAGATAAGCGTACAACTTTTAACCCGGGCAAACCAGAGTTAAGTAGCAATAATTCCGCAGTAATTTTAGACGCACCAAAAAGATCATAAGGATCGTTTGCATTAAATACCAAGTCATCGTTTTCATTCAATTTCTCATTAGAAGATTTGCTTTTAAGATAAAGTCTCGTAGAAGATAAATAGGTTAAGGAAGTAAACGTACCGTGTTGCAGAAGCCATTTTAATTTCCCTATATGCGCTTCCACTGTATCAAAAGGCCGGGTCCTGAAGTCTGCCGTTAAACCAATACAATAGATAACATTTCCAAGATCTTTGTTGGCCAGGTCCTCATTTCTTAGCGGTGCATATACTTCACGCTGTTGCGAACGTAATGAAGCAACAATGTAAGACCCAATAAATCCGCTTGCACCCAGTACTGTTATCATTTACTCTTCTTGATTAGTTATTAGTTATTTTCTGTGCCCGATACATTTTGCAGGGCTTCCAACATTTACAGAATATTCTTCAATAATGCCTTTCACCAGAGAGTTGGCGCCTATTACAGCACCTCTCTTTATCACAGCCCCATCAAGGATAGTAACGTTTGCCCCGATCCAAACATCGTCCTCAATAATTATTCCTCCCTTCGAAGGAGCAAAGCGCTGATTAAAAATAAGCTCATTCTTATTTGCAAACTCATGGTTTGTTGGCACGATAGAACAATTGGGTCCGATCAAAACATGATCACCTATTTTTATTCCATTGCCCGAATATAATACGCAACCTGAATTCAAATATACACTCTTACCCATTTCAATATCGCCTAACCCGCCCGTAAATTTAATCTTTACAAAATCGTCGATTCGGCAGTTGTCACCTATTATGAGTTTACTGCCTTTCTGGGAGGTTTCGATAGAAGTTAGTTTTCCTATCTGGGCTGATTCTGAAATGATATTTGGCATATTAAATAATCTCTAGTTTAGATATTACCGTTACAAACTTACCACCCCAATCGCGGATATAAGATAAATTGGAAGTGATCTCATCTTTTATATTCCAGGGGAATATAATTATATAATCAGGTTTGCTTTCTTTTATCCGTTCTTCGGAAACAACTGGAATGTGGCTTCCCGGAAGGAATTTACCCTGCTTGCTTTTTGCGGCATCCACTACATATTCGATCCAATCATTTTTAATTCCACAGTAGTTTAATAGCGTGTTTCCTTTGGCTGCAGCACCGTATGCGGCAATTCGTTTATTTTCTTTTCTTGCCCTGATCAGGAAATCAAAAAAATCCAGTTTTACTTTGGCAACTTTTTTATCAAATTCCTGGTAATATGCCAACGAGTTGATTCCCGCATGTTGCTCCTTAGCCAGCATCAATTGCACCGATTCTCTTACCGGGTGAACAGCAGAACTTTTCTTTTTCGCAAAGATCCGAAGCGAACCGCCATGAGTAGAAAGCTCTTCTACGTGAAACATTTCCATTCCATGTTTCTCAAAAACAGAACGCACAGTGGTGAACGAAAGGTAAGAGAAATGTTCGTGGTAAATAGTATCAAACTGGTTATTCGCTACCAATTGCAACAAATGTGGGAATTCCATGGTAACAATCCCATCAGATGCAAGTGCAATTTCAAGACCTTGCACAAAGTCATTAATATCCGGCACATGTGCCAATACATTATTTCCTAACAGCAAATCTGCTTTCCGTTTTCCGGCAACTAACTCCTCTGCGAGCTCAACACCGAAAAAACGTTCTATTGTTTCAATTCCCTTTTCTTTGGCAACCTTAGCTGTAGAAGCAGTAGGCTCAATACCCAAAACGTTTACACCGGCTTCTTTAAAATACTGCAGCAGGTAACCATCATTGGAAGCAATTTCAATAACAAGTGAGCCGGCATTGATTCCGAATTCGCTTATCATTTTCTGTGTATACATTTTTGAATGCGCCAGCCAACTGGAAGACACAGATGAAAAATAAGCGTAATCGCTATTAAATATTTCTTCTGCCTTTTTATGCTCGTCCACCTGCACCAAATAGCATGAGTCGCACACCATAATCTTTAACGGAAAATAATTTTCGGGTTCGTTAAGCTGAGCTGTTGTTAGATAAGAATTGGAAGGCGGGGAATTTCCCAAATCAACAAATACATGTTTCAGTTCATTTGCACAAAAACGACATTTCATATTCCGGATCCTTTAAAATTGGGTGTTAATAATGGGTAGTTTTCATCTTTCTGGGAAATCGCAGAAACCTCAAGTGGCCAGTTTACAGCAAGCAGTTCATCATTATATCGTAAGCCTCGTTCGGCAGCAGGTTCATAAAAACTGGTATGATGATAAATCAACTCGCTATCTTCTTCCAGGGTTTGAAAACCGTGGGCAAAACCTTCAGGAACATACATCAGGTTTCTATTGGCAGCAGAAAGCTCTGTTGCATACCATTGCATAAAAGTTGGAGATCCTTTTCTTATATCAATGATCACATCATACACGGCACCTTTCACACACCGGATCAACTTAATTTCCGAATGAGGAGCCTCCTGGTAATGCATTCCTCTTACTGTACCTTTCTTACTATTATATGAGTGATTAAACTGAACAAACTCTTTACTATGACCAATTTCCATAAATTCCTTTTTACAGAACACACGCGAGAACCCTCCCCTTTCATCGCTCAGCAATGTGGGTTGTATAACGAAAGCTCCCTTTAATGTTGTTTCCAGAAATTTCATTTCAGTTAGTCCATATAATTGATTGCTGTTTCGCATCGTTTATGTACGCATGCAAATCATCCAGTGTATTCACTTTTTTATTTTCATAAAAATCCTTGTACCAGTTCGCCGTTTTATTAATAGTAGTATTAATATCCCAAACAGCTTCCCATTTAAGTTTACCTGATGCTTTCGAACAATCCAACATTAATATACCCGCTTCGTGGAATTTTTTTGCCTCTGCTTCATTTATCTTAAACCGGATCTTGCTCCATTGCTTTTGCATAAGATCAACAATAATTCCTACCTCAAGCGTTTGCTCAGGCTTTGGTCCAAAATTCCAGGAATCAGCAAATTCTTTTTTCCCTTCAAGCAATTTTTGTCCTAATAACAAATATCCCGAAAGTGGCTCCAGTACATGTTCCCATGGACGAATAGATTTAGGGCTCCTTATTTCGGCAGGTATATTATTTTGTGTTCCAAGTACCAAATCAGGCACTAATCTTTCGTTTGCCCAATCACCTCCTCCAATTACATTTCCTGCTCTTGCACTGGCCAGTAGCATCGGGTGATCCTTCAGAAACGAATTGCGAAACGATATAGTTAAAATCTCCGAACATGCCTTGGAAGAACTATACATATCATTTCCCCCGAGTTTATCATGTTCCCTGAAAGCAGTTGCCTGTTCCAGGTTTTCATAAACCTTATCTGTAGTAACGTTAACAAATGCTTTTATTCCCGGCGTTTTAAGTGCTACATCAAGAACATTGAGCGTTCCCATCACATTTGTTTCATATGTATAAATCGGATCACGATACGACTCTCTCACCAGCGATTGAGCTGCAAGATGAAAAACAATATCCGGTTTTACTTTTGAAAAAACAGTTTCCAATAATTTCCTATCTCTTACATCTCCATGAAATGTTTCTATACCGGAATTTACTAATTCAAAATGCGAAGGTGAAGTAAGATCGTTTAATGAGAAACCGGAAACAACGGCTCCCATTTGCTTCAGCCACAGTGATAACCACGAACCTTTAAATCCACTATGGCCGGTAATCAATACCCTTTTTCCTTCATAAATTCCGCCGAAAAGTTTTTCGTTTACCAGATTTTCCATTTCGCGTTGTTTGTAGCCCATAATTCATCCAGCTGGATCTTATCTCTCATGGCATCCATACATTTCCAAAATCCTTCATGCTTATATGCATGCAACTGACCATCCGTGGTTAGCTTGTCCAATGGCTCATCTTCCCACATCATATTATCCGAATCATTAGGAATATAATTGAACACTTCATGCTTTAAAACAAAAAAGCCTCCATTGATCCAAACAGCGTCTTCCTGTGATTTTTCACGAAAGCGGGTAACCTTGCCCTGGTCATCCATCTGCAGTCTTCCAAAATTCTGTTCTGGTTTTACAGAAGTAAGCGTTGCCAGCTTTCCATGCATCTTATGGAACTTAATGAGTTCTGCCAGGTTGATATTTGAAACTCCATCTCCGTATGTCAGCATAAAATCATCCTTACCAAGAAACTCTTTTACTCTTCTCAACCTCCCGGCAGTTTTTGTTTCAAGCCCGGTTTCTACCAGTGTTACTTTGAAATCGCATTTGTCCGTTGAGTGTATATCAATGTGCCCGGTACCCAGGTCAATTGTAAAATTCGAAGACTGGTTGTAATAGTTCAAAAAATAATTCTTTATCACTTCACCCTTGTATCCCAGGCACACAATAAATTCGTTGAATCCCTGCGTTGCATATATTTTCATAATATGCCATAAAATAGGTTTCCCGCCTATCTCTATCATAGGCTTGG
>DASWXS010000351.1:0-2304 GCA_036405375.1 Bacteroidia bacterium | reverse complement strand
GCTTTCCAATAACTCTTCATCGTGAACTGCTTTAAACTCTTTTGCATTGTCTACATCTTTAATAAAAGACGTTTGATGGTGCTTGCCTCTTACCAGCGAAAATAATTTACGGTAATGATAAAAACGCTGCTGTGCCGACATAATACGACGGTATCTTGCGATCAGCTCTTCCTTGTTTAATTGAAATGCTCCCGCATTTTTGATCTTGATCAACACCGCAGTCGCCCACATTTCGTATAACTGCCGCTTTGCTACGTCTTCTTCCACATCGTTCAGCAAAATCAGCGCGATATGATAAAGTTTTTTCTCGATCATGATCTCGGCCTGGGTGATCTTGCTCCGGATATGTTTCAGGAAATAACGACTACGTTCTTCCAGCGCATCGAGTATAAAATTGTAAGTATAATTTTTTAGGAAAGCAAATTTATTGGGTTCCTTGGTGAGCTTAAAATGCTTTACCAGCACATCTTCATTGTATTCCTGTTGCTCGTCGATTAACTTATACAGGGTAACATATTTATTTTCTTCACCCTTCACGTGAAAGTTAGCAGAGTTTACAATAATCTGCTTTTCACGCGGGGTGAGTACTTTGATCAACTCAAATATGTTCTCTGATGGTTTCACGGAAACATAAAACGGCTTGCTACTTTTTCACTGTACTCAACACATACTCTGCAACTGCAGCAGCCTGTTCCTGCGAAAGGTCTGTTTTAGGCATCATGCCTCTTCCATTTGTGATAATTTGCTGTATAGAATCCTTGCTAAGTGTTGTTGTTGAAATATCCATTGCGCCACTTAAACCTAATTTTCCGTCAGCGCCATGGCAGGTACCGCATTTCGCTTCGTACATTACTGCAGCATTGGATTCAGCAACATCTACTTTCTTTGATTGCTTGGCTGCAATTTCGGCCATCCCATAAGCGCCTGTAATCATCAGCAGCGCCAAAGCGCCAAGGATTTTGTTCCTCTTTTTAAAGCCAATAACTGCGATTGGTATTGAAAGAAATACAAGACCAATTTTAGCTATTAATAAAGGCTTGATCTCCCCTACTTGGGTAAGTAAATAAATACCTGTTGCAAGAAATGCAAAGCTCACGATCATCTCGGGAACTTTCAACGCTTTGGTCAGTTTGGTTAATGCATCTTCCTTATTGCTGATCAGTAAAATAGTTTTTACGAAATAGATCAGTAAAAATATAATAACCGATACCAGGTGTATAATCTTGAGTGTTGCGTACATGAGTTTAAATTATGAAATTCAAATGTAACGAAATCATAAAGTAATATCAAGTCCGAAACCTAATTTTATTTAGCACGATATTCACAAAGAAATTGTAAACCACTCAAAACAGGAAAGTTACAATACATATACAAAGTCACAAAACTAATACACAAGTATATGATCAACCAAAATTAAACAACAACGTTGATGATCCTTCCCGGAACAACGATTACTTTTTTAGGAGCTTTTCCTTCCAGGTATTTAGTGGTTTGCTCGTTTGCCAATACCTCCTTCTCCACATCTTCTTTTGAAAGACTAAGATCGAATTCTACATTGAAACGAACTTTTCCGTTGAATGAAACCGGGTAAGAGAAAGATGTTTCTACCACATTTGCAGGGTTAAATTCAGGGAAAGGTGCAAAAGCAATACTTTCCTTATGTCCTAATTTTTCCCATAACTCTTCGGTAATGTGAGGAGCGTAAGGAGAGATCAATATCAGCAATTGCTCGAGCACATGGCGGTTGTTACACTTCAGATCGGTTAATTCATTTACACAGATCATAAAATTACTCACGGAAGTATTGAATGAAAAACGTTCGATATCATCGGTAATTTTTTTGATCGTTTTATGCAATGCCTTTAATTCATCTTTTGCAGGAGGATTATCATTGATTACTAATGAGCCTGATCCATAAAATAATCTCCATAATTTTTTCAGAAAACCCGAAACACCGGTAATACCATTCGTATTCCAGGGCTTACTTAATTCCAATGGACCAAGGAACATTTCGTAAAGGCGAAGTGTATCGGCACCGAAACGGTTACATACATCATCCGGGTTAACTACATTGTACCAACGTTTCGACATTTTCTCCACAGCTGTACCGCAAACTAATTTTCCATTCTCCAATTCAAATTCGGCGTTTGTAAAATCATCACGCCATGCCTTTAACTTTTCTACATCAACAACATTATTATCTACAATATTTACATCAACGTGAATCGCTGTAGTTTCATATTTATCTTTTAATCCCAGTGAAACAATCTTTTGCTCACCGTTCACACGATATACCATACATGA
>DASWXS010000350.1:0-5280 GCA_036405375.1 Bacteroidia bacterium | reverse complement strand
GGTCAATTGTTTTTCAAGCCGATGCTTTTTTATAAGTTCGCCAATTATCTTTTTTGTATCAGGTTGTTTTTTTCTCAAAGTGTTGTTTGTTGTTGTAGTCATACCATGACTACAAATAAAAAAGCCCCCGATTTACCGGGGGCTTAATTCTATTGATTTTACTACTCTTAGCTTGTTCGTTCATCTCTTATGATTTTTTTTTGTTTCATGAACTCTAAAATACTTAAAGGGGTATTGTAAGGAGACGGGTCATTAGGAAAATAAATTTTAAATTTCGATTCAATACTATATATCACATAAATAAAATTTACTTTGCCCACTTTAGGGTGAGTCGTAAGGTCCATCTCTGGAGCCAGATCCTTTGCCGGAATTCCAGTAGTGTTTGTTATTACTTCGAGTATTTCCTGTATTTGCATTTTATATCCGTTGTTTTTTTATTTATCCTACAGTAACCAGTTCAAATAATTCGCGTTTTTTTCTTCTCGAAATGGGTATTTCATCATTGTTGTTTAGTTTTATCATTTTGCCTTTGTGAATAGAATGGGCATGGCATACATTGATAATATAGGAATGATGGACACGAATAAAGTACCCGGGGAGTTTGGTCATTAATATTTTCATGCCGCTGATTAATAAATGTTGTGTGCCGGATATCATCACAATAGTGCAATATGATTTTTCTGACTTTATGTAAAGGATGTCAGGAATATTTAAAACAAAATAGTAGTTCTTATGTGGAACCAAAATCACATCTTTCAGTGAAAATTCGCTTTTCTGAAATTTGTCTGTCTTTATAATCATATTTCTGATCCTGCACTTTGTATTTATTCTGAGGCCCCGAATGGATTCGAACCATATTTACACCGCATGCTGTGTACACTGCCGCCTACCGGCACGAGGCCTTATTGTTTTTAATGATTACTGAGCTTACCATCTATCATTTCAACTGTTCTATCACTTGCTTTTGCGAAATCGGGATCATGGGTTACTGCAATAATTGTTTGTCCTAATCCGGCAGAGATTTCTTTGAATAATTCCAGCACTATTTGGGTGTTTTTGGTGTCAAGGTTGCCTGTTGGTTCATCACACATAATGATGTCGGGATCGTTTATTAATGCTCTTGCAATGGCTATTCGCTGTTGTTGCCCTCCACTTAACTTTGAGGCTGGTTTAAGGGCCTGATCTTCCATACCCAAAAGTTTTAATTTTGTATAGGCTTTGGCTTCCACTTCCTCGATAGTGTATTTTTTTAATTTAAGGGCTGGAATCATAATGTTTTTAAGACAGCTAAATTCAGGCATGAGGTAATGGAACTGAAAAATAAATCCTATGCTTTGGTTTCTGATGGCAGCCAGTTCATCGGTTTTTTTGCCGGTTATTTTTTCATTTCCAATATATAATTCTCCTTCGTACTCGGTATCCATAGTGCTTAAACAATACAGCAGGGTGGATTTACCTGAACCACTTTTGCCAACCATTGTCAGGAATTCTCCTTTGTAAACATCAAGGTTTACATTATCAAGCACTTTAAATTTAACGGGGTCGTAGAAGTATTTACCAAGTGCTCTTGTTTCTAATATAATGTCTTTACTTTCCATTGCTATTTTCTGAATATTGATACTGGATCTACTTTTGAGGCTTTTCTTGCGGGAAAATATCCTGCGCAAATCGTTACTATTAAGCCTAATAAAAAACTTAAACTAAATACCTTTAATTCATAGGTTATTGGGAAATAGCCAACGGGTGGACCCATATATACGTTTTTGAGTACGGTAACGAGTGCTGCGCCAATCATTAAGCCCATTAGTGTACCAATAAATCCCATTACGATGGCTTCGGTTACAAATATCCGGATGACGTCTTTACCTGTAAAACCAACCGCTTTAAGAATGGCTATGTCATTTATTTTTTGCATGACTGTCATGTTAAGAATGTTGTATATTCCGAAAGCAGCAACTATAAGAATTGAAAAGGAGATTGCAGTCATCATTACTGTACGTACAGTAGCAGAGGATAAAAAATCAGCATTGGTAACCTGCCAGGGCTCTACTCTATATACTGTTAGGCTTTGAAGTTTAGCTGCATATTCCGGGGCTTTGTCGGGATCGGGCGTATTGACGTATATTGTAGTAATATAGGATGGCCCTTCTTTGAGAAATTGTTGAGCTGTACTGATATTTATGTATGATTTGCTTTGATCTGTTTGAGTGCTTCCTGTGCTGAATATGCCTTTAATTTTTAATGTTTTGTTGACACCATAAGATGAAGTTACGTTAATGTTG
Source organism: Bacteroidia bacterium (assembly GCA_036405375.1). Taxonomy (GTDB): domain Bacteria; phylum Bacteroidota; class Bacteroidia; order B-17B0; family Aurantibacillaceae; genus JADJDM01. The sequence continues at coordinate 2,998 of DASWXS010000350.1, read as the reverse complement.
TCGCCCAGGCTAAGGTTCAATTTTTCTGCAATTCCTTTACCGATAATAATTGAGTTAAGGCTACCCTGGAGATCTTCGAGATTACCGGCAATCATGTATTCCTTTATACCAAACATTGCATCAGCTTCCATTATATTTACTCCGCTGCCGGTTCCGGTTAATTGTGATTTGCCACTGTTGTAAAACAATGAAGCGTTAACCTGACCAATGACGTTTGTTACGAATTTTTGTTTTTTTATTTTATGTATTAAGCCTTGTGGGTCAAGCAGCGTTTTTGAGCCAGTTGTAATTTTTGGATTTACAATGATGTGCATTTCATCCGGCTTGCTGTTTTCCTGCAATGGTTCACTCATTTCATCTTCTTTGTAGATTTTTATATGAGCGCTGTTCTTGAACATTTCCTTTTGTGAAAATCTCTCAAACCCTGTGGTTAAGGAGTTCATGAAAAGAAAAATGGCAATACCAATGGTTACTCCCAAGGCGGCTACCAAAGTTTGGCGCCTCCTTGTAATTATATGGGTTAGAGCGATGTCTATGTTTAAATTCCTGATCTTCATGTTTTATTGCATTTGCAGACCTTCGCCTGAGTTGTTGTCTTTTTTTGGAGGGTTTTCAGTTACCAGTGTTTCATTTCCTTTCAGGCCTTTTGTGATACTTACCCATTTATTGGAAATAAATCCTGCTTCAACTTTAACGGGCTCTTCTTTTCCCTTTACTTTGACTGTGCCATCATATTCGAGAAAGTACCTTGGAATTAATAGAGCTTCCGAAGATTTTCCTATGTTTATATTCACCTGGAGTTGTGTGCCGGTGATCCTGAAATCGAGAGAATCTGTGAAAACCACTTTGCAGTAAAAGGACTGGGTTGCTTCGTCAAATGAAGGATAGATTTCAGCTACTTTCCCCTTGTAGGTTTTATTTTTGAGTGTGTTAAGCTGTATGGTAGCTTCCTGTCCTACTTTGATTTTACTTATGTTGCTTTCATCAATGCTTACTTTTGCATATAAATAATTTGCGTCACCTATGGTTGCTATTACATCGCCTGTTCTCACATAATCTCCGGTTTGTTTCAGCTTCTTATAAACTCTTCCTCCTATGACTGCTTTTATCTGATTGTTGCCGGAAACAATGTCGTTTACTCTTTTGGACATTTGTGAAGAAATGTATTGTTGTTCGGCTTGCTGCTGAGCAAGTTTGTAGCTTTCGACCGCGGTTAAGTAGTTTGATTTGGAGGTGTTGTACTGGATCATGCTGTTCTCGTAATCAACTGTGGAAACGGTTTTTTGCTCGTACAGCTTTTTGTATCTATCGAAATTAAGTGAATCTACCTGCAGCTTTTGTTTTGCAAGCTGTAAAGCGTTTTTTGCCTGCGCAATAGCCGGGGCATTTTTATTTAAGTTGCTTTGAGCTATTTCAAAAAGCGCTGTTGAACTTTGCTCATTGAATATGCTTTCTTTATTCTCCACTGTGGCAAGTAGCTGTGATTGTTGTATAATGTCTCCTTCGGAAAAATTGACGGAGATAAGGTAACCGTCAGTTTTTGCAGTAAGGCTGTAGGTATTGTTTGCTTCAAGCACACCTGTGGCAAAAACGGATTCGATCACGTCTTTTTTTACCGGCTTGGTTTCTTCTGTTTTTTTTCCACAGGATAACACTGTGAGAGACATCAGTATGTAAAACGAGATATTTTTCATTTTTATTTAATGTTATTGTTTATTTGTATTTTAGTTTGTGCAAGCATTAGATTGATGAGTGATGAAATGTAGTTGTAATTGCTTGTTACCATCGAATCAAAGCTATTAAGGGTTTGATCGAGGTTCAGGATGCCTGCTGTGTAATTTTCAATGTTCTTTTTGTAGGAGTCTTCGCGAAGATCAAAGATTTTTTTATTTGCTGTTGCCTGTGATTTTGCTTTGTCAAAGTCATTTGATAATTGAGCAACATCAAGGTCGGCTTTAAGGAGATTGTGTTGTGTGTTTTCGCGGGCGAGAAGATAATCGTACCTGGCCTTTGAAATTTGTGTAATGCTATTGGCTGATGGTATTGACCAACTCGCTTTAAAGCCAATGTAATTGCTATTGATCCAGGAAACATTATTATCGAATAAGCTGAATTGTGAACCATATTGCTGATGGGAGTTGGATGCAAATATTGAAACGACCGGAAATAATGAGGCTCTAACCTGACGGTAATTTGCTCTTGAAACGTTCTCTTTAAACAGGTAAGAGTTGTATTCGAGTTTATTGGGTTCAATGGTTGGAGGGTTTGCGATTTCGAAGTTTACTTTCTGAGTAATTTTAATGTCTTCGTTTTCGGGTATATCACTTAATATTTTGAGGGCTATGTATTGTTGTTTTATGAGGTATTTTATTTGGTTAACGTTTTCTTCCGTATTGAGATAGTTTGCTTTTGAATCATTGAGGTCCTGCTGTTTTACCAGGCCTGCATTAAATTTACTTTCTACAATTTTGTAGAGCGAATCGGCAGCCAGCAGATTCTTTTCAGTTGATATTAATTGCTCCTGCAGGTTTACAATATTAAAATAGGTAGTAGCTATATTTTCGTAGAGTGTTTTTATGGTAAGTTTATTGTCATACTCTGTGCTCTGGAGGTTTATTTTTGCCAGTCTCGCGGAACTCCATCCTTGCGGGTTTATGATTTTCAGCTCGGCATATTCATTCAGGTTATTGCTGTATTGAATACCTGTTTGGATTCTAATATACTCTCCGGGTTGACCACCGAAGGTTTCGGCAGGAAAAAGGCTTATGGGCAATTTCGTATTGTCTGTTGCAGTAAATGATACATTTCCCGTTAAATCTGTAATACCGTATAGTGCGGCTAACCGGGCATTTTTTGCCTGATCGTATTTGATATTTCCCGATTTTATATTAGTACTCTTTTGTTTAATGTATTCGAAATAGGAATCTATTGAGCTGAAATCTGTTTGTGATTTTCCGGCAAGGCTATACAACACAAAAAGGATCAAAGTGCTTATTTT
>DASWXS010000349.1:0-3938 GCA_036405375.1 Bacteroidia bacterium | reverse complement strand
CGATCTGAATAAGAAATGGCAATGCAAACAGTAAAGGAAAAACCACTCTTAATACATGGTCTTTATTTTTTGTTTTAGTGTATACGAGAAAAGCGCTTCCTGAAAAAAGTACAAAAACCAATGCATATATTGCTGATATGTATAAGCCTAACAATAAGTACAACAATCCCCAGATGGTTGCCAGCGTCATGAGGATCAGCAGCACTACATTCAGAATTTTCTTTTCCCGCCGACGACTGGAATTATCGGCAGACGAAAATCCTATTTGCTTTGCATTATAAAGTAAGGAACCAATCATATAATATGAAGGGAAATAAACCTTAATAAAACACTTAATTAAATGTAATCAAATATTTCGATTATCAAAAACATTATTTGCGCATACTAAAATAAATTCTCCTGTTGTAGTATAAGATTGGACATAGATAATCATGTCAGTTCGGGCCATTTCGGGAGAAATAGTTTACTCCTACTTTTCCCTACAACAGGACAAAATAAATTGCCAGAACTCACAACTACAGAATTGCTTTAGAATTCAAAGCATAAAAAAACGGAGACATTTAGTCTCCGTTTAATTTGGTTTCCCGCAGTAGAGGCGCATTAATATTCTTAAAACCTGAAAATTAATTGTGTTTGTTTGTGGTTAGCACTGTCCTTACTGCGGGAAGTATTAAAATATATTTGTTGTTACTTCTACTGTTATTTCTAAAATTTAAAAAAGCAATTTCCTTTTTCTTGTCTTTTTAATTTACAAACTAATTTATAAAAAAACTCTTTGGTTCTACTTTTAAGTGTGTTAAATTTTTGCGTCATCAAAATTATTTAACCTTCGCAAATCTACCTTCAAAATAATCCAGATGCAAACCATAAAAGTTTATTTAGCCTTTTTTATGAACTTCAAAATTCAAATTACGTGTTCACTTTTCAATCCAACCCTGCTGACACCGCCCGGCGAAAGGCAGGTGTCAACAAAGGATGAATTTACTAAACAAACGGCTTTTAGTATTTCTATAGTTTATCTTTTATGCTTCGGATTCTGCTTCAACAGCATCTCCTGCATGTTGTCCAAGTGCATCTTTAATCCTGTTTTCGATTTCATCTGCCAGTTCAGGGTTATCCAGGAAGATCTGCTTAACTGAATCGCGTCCCTGTCCTAACTTGGTGTCACCATAACTGAACCATGAACCGCTTTTCTTGATTACACCATGCTCTACTCCAAGATCGATGATCTCACCTACTTTACTGATTCCTTCTCCAAACAGGATATCAAATTCTGACTGACGGAACGGAGGTGCAACTTTGTTTTTGATCACTTTCACACGAACACGGTTACCATTTACATTCTCTCCGTCTTTCAATTGTCCTATTCTCCTGATATCCAAACGAACCGAAGCGTAGAATTTTAATGCGTTACCACCTGTTGTAGTTTCCGGGTTACCGAACATTACCCCGATCTTTTCACGCAACTGGTTAATGAAGATCACACAGCATCCCGTTTTATTGATAGTACCGGTTAATTTACGTAAAGCCTGGCTCATCAAACGTGCCTGTAATCCCATTTTACTTTCGCCCATTTCGCCTTCAATCTCTGCTTTAGGCGTTAATGCAGCTACTGAGTCGATAACGATAAGATCAATTGCTCCTGAGCGAATCAGGTTATCAGCGATTTCCAACGCCTGCTCACCATTGTCGGGTTGAGAGATCAGTAAACTTTGTGTATCTACTCCTAACTTTTCTGCGTAGAAACGATCGAAAGCATGCTCTGCATCAATGATCGCTGCAATTCCTCCCTGCTTCTGTACGTTTGCAATAGCATGGATAGCAAGTGTTGTTTTACCTGACGATTCAGGTCCGTAGATTTCAACGATACGGCTCTTCGGATATCCTCCCACGCCTAAGGCAATGTCTAATCCCAATGAACCAGAGCTGATCACCTCGATCTGTTCTATCGCACTGTCGCCCAGTTTCATAATAGCACCTTTGCCGTATGTTTTTTCCAACTTATCCAAAGTAAGCTGCAATGCTTTTAGTTTCTCTGAATTTACGTTGCCTTTTCCTGTTTCTTCTACTGATTTTTTCGCCATGATATATTTAAATTTATAAGTTACGTATTTGCTGTGCGTGGGTCGCTGACTTCACTGCACGTATGATGTGTTGAATTGTTCCTTGTTCATCAATGATAAAAGTAGTTCGTATCAAACCGTCGTAAATATTTCCAAACAGTTGCTTTATTCCCCACACATCGTAAGCCTTAATAGCTTTCATTTCTGTATCCGCCAGCAGGTTAAACGTAAATTTGTACTTATCGGCATACTTTTTATGTTTCGCAACCGGGTCAGGACTTACTCCTATTACTTCATAACCATCCTTTTTCAGCAGGTTAAGATTATCCCTAAGGTTACATGCCTCTACTGTGCAGGTTTGGGTATCATCTTCCGGGTAAAAGAAAAGAATTACTTTCTTGCCTTTATAATCCGACAAGCTAAATTCTTTACCTTCCTGGTTCAGCCCCCGAAAATCAGGAGCTTTAATTCCTTCTTTCAAACCGGTAGTGTGCGCTTTAAAAGGAGGTGATTTTTTAGCCGGGGCCTTTTTAACCTGTTTAGCTGTTGATTTCTTTTTCGGGGTAACCGTTTTCTTAACGATCTCTTTCTTTACTTTTGCCATACAATTTGTAATCTCCCTATGAATTTACGAATTGTGGACTGCTTACCTTTGAACAAGTTTTCAATTTCAATGAACAACAGGACAAAGGTATTTTTATTTGATCAAATTACAATCTTTCTAATGGTTATTTTTCAATCATTACACATAAGATACTGTAAATCAGTTAGAAATTTTTAATTTATTCTGATTAAAAAACTTGCACCATTGGGTCAGAGGGCAAATTTCACACTTAGGATTTCGGGCCAAACATATATATCTTCCATGCAGGATTAACCAGTGATGCGCACGCGGCACAAGCTCTTCCGGGATATATTTGATGAGTTGCTTTTCGGATTGAAGTGGATTTTTTGCATTTGTTGTTAAGCCGATGCGGTTGGAAACCCTGAAAACATGCGTATCTACAGCCATAGTAGGCTGATCATAAATAACCGATGCAATTACATTGGCCGTTTTACGGCCTACTCCGGGCAGCTTTACCAGGTCTTCTACCTTTTCAGGAACAACTCCGTTAAAATCTTTCATCAGCATCCGGGCCATTCCTACGAGGTGCTTCGCTTTATTATTGGGATACGAGATACTCCTGATATAATCAAAAACAACTTCGGGTGTAGTGACTGCCAATGCCTCTGCAGTAGGAAATGCTTCAAATAATTTAGGTGTTACCATATTCACCCGTTTGTCTGTACACTGCGCCGATAAAGCAACTGCAACAATAAGCTCATAAGGATTGGAATAATTCAGTTCAGTTTCTGCAACCGGGACATGGGTTTGAAAATAATCGAGTACGTGTTTATAGCGCTCTGCCTTGGTCATGTTTCAAATTTGCGTATTTTTGGTTTACCAAACTAACCATATGAAAAAATTTTTACTTGCCTCATTGCTTCTGTATATGTTTGTTTTTTCAGCAAACACTACACGGGCACAAATCTCTGGTCCTTCAACAGCATGTGTACATGATTTCACACCATATAACTGCGATCAAAGTTCTACAAGTTACCAATGGCATGTTGAACCCATGTATGATGTAATGATTTCCGATTCCACCATACAAAATCCAACTATGGATTTTTATACAGCGGGAACCTATACTGTAACTATTTATACTACCGGGCCAACCAATACATTTACTACTACAGTATTTGTTTCCCCAGGCCCCATTATTATGACAAATGGTAATGTATCGGTTTGTGAAGGAGGAACCTTATCATTGGGCGCTACCGGAGGAATGACTTATTCATGGAGCGGCCCCAATGGATTTTCATCCACCTTAT
>DASWXS010000348.1:0-6022 GCA_036405375.1 Bacteroidia bacterium | reverse complement strand
ACAGGAACTGATCAAACAAAAATCATCATTAAAAGAGCTGATTGCTTTGATGGAAGGATATCCTGCAAGTGACGATACCAAATATGTTCACGATGAATTGCGTTCTCTTCAAACGCCGTTCGAAGAACTGGAAGGTAAATACAAAGCAATGGATAAAAAAACGGAAATAGATCCCGCGATATTTAAAGATATTGACGACAAGATCAGTTCTATCCGTAAAAAAATCACTCAGAATTAATTCTTTTTGATAAGCCGCGGATTTTCGCAGATTTCGCGGGTGATGTATATCCTGTTTATGTTCTATCTAATTACATTTGATCTGCGTAATCAGTGAAAATCCGCGGCTAAAAACTGCCGAAGGCAGAAAATCAATCTTTTAATTCCTTTTATAAAATTTAATAGATAATCTACGCTATTGTCGATTGATTGCTTATTTTTGACTCGCTTTAAACAATCGATTATGATCAACAAATTAGTAGCTAACGCTGAAGAAGCACTGAAAGGAATCGAAGATGGAATGACCATAATGGTAGGTGGTTTCGGATTGTGCGGTATTCCTGAAAACAGTATTTCTGCCCTCATAAAAAAAGGAACAAAACACCTTACCTGCATCAGTAACAATGCTGGTGTAGACGATTTTGGATTAGGTCTTTTACTTCAAACCAAACAGATCAAAAAAATGATCTCTTCCTATGTTGGTGAAAATGCAGAATTTGAACGCCAGATGCTGAATGGTGAACTGGAGGTAGATCTCGTACCACAGGGAACATTGGCAACACGTTGCATGATGGCTGGTTATGGTATTCCATTTTTTCCTACACCTGCAGGCGTTGGAACAGAAGTAGCGAACGGCAAACAGATCATTAACTGGAAAGGCCGCGATTACCTGATGGAAGAAGCGTTTGAAGCTGACTTCGCTATTGTCAAAGCATGGAAAGGCGACTCTGCCGGAAATTTAATTTTCCGTTCGACTGCACGTAATTTCAACCAACCTATGTCGATGGGTGGAAAAATTACTATTGCTGAAGTGGAAGAGTTAGTGCCACTTGGAGAATTGGTTCCTGACCAGATCCACACACCGGGAATTTATGTACACCGTATATTCCAGGGAAGTAATTATGAGAAACGTATTGAACAAAGAACAGTAAGACAAAAAGGTTAATAGACATGCCCGTGGTTCTTTAGCTGAAAGCCTGGATCATTTAATATGTGCCTTTGATTGTAATTATATATCCGCCGAAGAACTAAAAAAATTCCGAGAACAATACGATAAATGTTATAAACTATTGAATGGATTTATCGCCCATCTAAAAAATCAAAAAGCAATAAGCCAGACTCAAAACTAATTTAACACTTTATTTATTAAACAAATTAACCAGTAAACTTAATAAACTCATTAAACAATGTTAGATAAAAACGGCATCGCAAAAAGAATCGCTAGAGAAGTAAAAGACGGAATGTATGTAAACCTTGGGATTGGTATTCCTACACTGGTTGCCAATTATATTCCTGATGGTGTTAATGTAGTCCTTCAGTCAGAAAACGGAATTCTTGGAATGGGGCCTTTCCCTTTTGAAGGCGAGGAAGACGCTGATCTTATCAATGCAGGTAAACAAACAGTTACTTTACTAAAAGGTTCTTCCATTTTCGACTCAGCTATGAGTTTTGGGATGATCCGTGCGCAAAAAGTGCATCTTACTATTTTAGGTGCAATGGAAGTAAGCGAAAATGGTGATATTGCGAACTGGAAAATTCCGGGCAAAATGGTGAAAGGTATGGGCGGGGCAATGGACCTTGTGGCTTCTGCAAAAAACATTATCGTTGCCATGCAACATGTAAATAAAGCCGGAGAATCCAAATTGCTTCCGAAATGTGAACTTCCTTTAACGGGTATTCGTTGCGTAAAGAAAATTGTTACCGAACTTGCCGTAATGGATGTATTACCTGAAGGCGGATTTAAGCTCGTAGAGCGCGCTCCCGGGGTTACCGTGGAAGACATTCGCAAAGCAACAGCCGGTAAGCTGATCGTTGAAGGCGACGTACCGGAGATGGTACTTTAAGAATTTCAACACAGAGAACACTGAGCCAACGGAGTTGCACAGAGTTTTTTATTAATTCAACTAATACTTGTAATCTTTATAATTCTTCGTGTAACTCACTAAACTCTGCACCCTCTGTGTTAAAAAGTGCAGCCCATTAATTCACAGCCTTTTGTTAATCCTTCCTGTAACTTTTTACTAAAATCCGCTTATAGAAAGCGTATTTTTGTTACATGGCCCAAAAACCCTTGATTCTTATTACCAACGACGATGGCATTACTGCTCCTGGTATTGCCCACCTTGTTTCTATTGCTCAAAAATTAGGGAATGTTTTTATTGTTGCCCCTGATAAACCACAAAGTGGTATGGGGCATGCAATTACAATCAATTCAACACTGCGGGTAAGCAAAACCAGTCATTACCAAAAAGAAAACGAATACGGCTGTTCGGGTACACCGGTTGATTGCGTGAAAATTGCCATTAATACATTAATGAAAAAACGACCGGACATTATTCTTTCGGGGATCAATCACGGATCTAACCTGTCGATTAATGTAATTTATTCGGGTACTATGAGTGCCGCAGTAGAAGGAGCGGTAGAAGGTATTCCTTCCATAGGTTTTTCTTTATGTGATTATGCACACGAAGCCGATTTTACCCAGGCTAATAAAGAAATCGAAACCATCATCACTCACGTAATAGAGAAAGGTTTACCAAAAGGCGTTTGCCTCAATGTGAACATTCCAAAAGTAACGAAGGATGTATTAAAAGGAATTAAAGTTTGCAGGCAAGCTAACGCCATGTGGGAAGAGAGTTTCGATGAGCGCAAAGATCCTTATGGAAGAACTTATTACTGGCTTACCGGCGAATTCAAAAATTTTGAACCCGGTGCAAAAGATACAGACGTATGGGCTATTGAAAATTTTTATTTGAGCGTTGTACCAACACATGCCGACATGACTGCATACGAAGCATTAAGAGATCTTACCAAAAACCTGGAAAAATAACATGCTGGATTACGAAAAGGAAATAGAAAAAATGAGAGGCCTCAGCCGGCAAAAATGGAATCATTTTTTGTTGGGTTCAACAATTGGTTTGGCTCTTCCTATTTTCTTTTTGTTTTGCTATTGGATGTGGTCGTACAGGTTCATGGGCTTTGTACCTGATTTTTTCAGGTACCTGCTGATGGGAAAAGTGTTGGCCCCGGTATTGAGCTTGTGTGTTGTTCCAAATCTTGGTGTTTTCTTTTTATTTATCAATAAAGAGCGTTACAAAACAGGGAGAGGAATTATACTGGCAACTATATTATATGGATGTTTGATCATGTACCTGAAAATCTATATTGAAGAAACAATGTTTTGATTATTTCGGGTCACAGGTTTCTGGTTCCGGGTTAAACTCAACCAGAAATAAGCAACATGAAACATGAAATAAATGAAGTACTACGTAATAGCAGGAGAAGCATCAGGCGACCTACATGGAGCCAATCTGTTGTCTGGTTTAAAAAAACTGGATGCACAGGCTTCTTTTCGCTGCTGGGGCGGAGATAAAATGAAAGCAGAAGGAGCAGATGTTGTTAAACACATTCGCGACCTGGCTTTCATGGGATTTGCTGAAGTCCTCATGAACATCCGCACCATCTCCAAAAATCTCCGGTTTTGCAAAGAAGACATTGTGAATTATCAGCCCGATGTATTAATACTTATTGATTATCCAGGCTTCAATCTACGTATTGCGGAATATGCGCACCAAAAAGGCATTAAAGTATTTTACTATATCTCACCAAGCGTGTGGGCCTGGAAAGAAGGCAGGGTGGAAATCGTTAAGCGAGCGGTAGACAAAATGTTTGTAATCCTTCCTTTCGAAAAACCTTTTTATGCCAAACACAATTGTGAAGTAGATTATGAAGGGCATCCGCTCATTGATGAAATCGAAAAAATAAAAAACGAAATTCCTTCTTTCGAAAGTTTCATCTCGGAAAATAAGCTCAGCGGGAAGCCACTGATCGCCTTCCTGCCCGGTAGCCGTAAGCAGGAAATTAAAACTATGCTACCGGTGATGCTGAATATGCAAAAACATTTCCCAGATCATGAAATCGTAATTGCCGGTGCTCCCAATTTAAACGAGGCATACTACAATTCTATTTGCGACATCGGGAATACGAGAATTGTGAGCGGAAAAACCTATCAGCTGCTTCACCATTCAAAAGCCGGCATTATTAAATCAGGAACATCAACCCTGGAAGCCGCGTTGTTCAATTTACCCCAGGTATGTTGCTATGCAGGTAATGCTGCTACTATCTGGATCGCCCGGCGATTAGCGAAAGTAAAATACATTTCATTGCCCAATCTTATCATGGATAAGCCTGTTGTAAAAGAACTTATTCAACAGGACCTAAATGAAGAACTACTAAAACAGGAACTACAATTATTGGTAACAGAAGGAAATTACAGAAACGAAATGCTGGAGAATTATAAAAAGCTGAAACAGGTATTAGGAGGAAGCGGGGCATCTGAACGTATTGCAAAAAAAATGTATTCGTACCTTACCGCAACAAATTAATGATGAACAGAATTATCATATTACTTTTATGTTGTGCATTTTTTGGCGCATATCCGCTGAGAAAAACAGGAGACGAAAAACCTGCGCCAAATAAAAAAGAATACATAAAGAAAACAGGTGAAGAAATTGTAAATGTTCGTGTGCTTTCACAAACCAAAGTAACCTCACTGCTTATTGCCCCACAAAAAGGACTTTACTATTTAATTGCAGACGGAAAGAATATTGCAGAGTTGAACGAGCAGGCTATTCTGAAAGCAACATTACTTACCGATTCTATAGAATTAAAAACCTTTGAAACAACAATAGGCAAATGCAAGTCATTTAAGATAGTTTCCCTGAGTGATGAAAAAACGGTGAAAGTAAAGGTTCTACAACCCGACAGAAAACCACGTTTTTTTGATGATAACCTCAGTATTTCTATTGAGGATTTTACAGACGGCAAACCTGGTGCAAAATTGCGGATCATCAATAATACACAGATCGATCATTACATAGCAGGCGTGTCTGAAGCCGAAGCAGGTAGTCATTCAACAGTGGAATTTTATAAAGTACAATCCATTCTTGCAAGGACATATGCATTAGCACATTTGTATAAACACGGAGCGGAAGGTTATAATCTTTGTGACCAGGTTCATTGCCAGGCTTTTTATGGTAAATCAAACGATGCCGAAATACTTGAAGCAGTTGCCGGTACAAAAGGTATGGTAGTAGTAGATGAGAACCTGCAATTGATTACCGCGGCTTTTCACTCCAATAGTGGTGGGGAAACCGTAAACTCTGAAGACGTGTGGGGAACAAAAACATCTTACCTTAAAACAGTAAAAGATTCGTTCAGCTTGAAAATGCCGAATGCAAAATGGGAACGCAAAATGTCGACCGAAGACTGGTTGATTTATCTCAAAATAAAACATAATTACCCGGTTACCGACAGCCTCGCAAAAATGGCAGCGCTCAATTTTAAGCAGGAAACACGTAAGATAAACCTTGAATACGGGACTGTGAAAGTTCCATTAAGATCGGTACGTACCGATCTTCAATTAAAATCAACCTTTTTTAGTCTCGAGCAAAAAGGCGATACTGTGCTATTTAAAGGAAAGGGCTTTGGTCATGGTATTGGTATGTGCCAGGAAGGAGCCATGCGAATGACCAAAATCGGGTATAAATACAAGGATGTGCTCAACTTCTATTACAAGAATGTACACATCATAAACCTGAAGGAATTAAATTTCTTTAAGGAGTAAAATTCTTAAAATTTAGCTTACTTTTTTGCCCGCGAGTATTTCTTAGCAGGCTTTTTCTTTGAAGGGAACTCTTCTTTCATTTTAGCAAACTCCTTCGCCAGGTTCTTTACCAAATGAGCCAGTTCATCCAGGTCGTGCTTAGTAGCATAACCGTATTCTCCTTTTGCTTCTTTTATCGGG
>DASWXS010000347.1:0-4941 GCA_036405375.1 Bacteroidia bacterium | reverse complement strand
GGTCCAGAGTGTCATTCCCGGCAGGAACGTGGTAAAAGTAAATCCATCAAACCTGCTGGCACCTTCACCATTGGTTCCGAACCATAAATTACCTTTTCTATCCTGTAGAGAGCAGAAAACTGTGTTGTTAGCTAAACCTTCCTTTTCAGTATAATTGGTAAAAGTAGTTCCATCGTATTTACATATACCGGCACCGGAAGTACCCAACCACAGGTTACCATTCTTATCTTCCACGACCGAACGTACACTGCTGTTGCTTAACCCTTCTGCTTCAGTGTAATGTGAAAATGATTTACTACCATATTTACTGAGCCCTCCCCCATTTGTACCCAGCCATATATTCCCGGTTTCGTCTTCTACTATGCATAAAACGGAATTATTGCTCAGGCCTTCTTTTCCGGAATAATTAATAAACCTGGCCTGTTCGGAAGGCACTAAATTTCCATTGTATAAACTTACTCCGCCACCATTGGTCCCAAACCACAAATTTCCTTTTTTATCTTCGTAAATCGATTTTACGCTGTTATTTGCAAGTCCTTCCCTATCGGTATAATGCATGAATGATACCCCATCGAATTTATCAACGCCACCACCATCTGTACCAAACCATAAATTACCGCTTTTATCTTCCAGTATCGACCAAACGGTATTGTTTGCCAAACCTTCTTTAACGGTATAATGGGTAAATGATTTACCATCGTATTTACTCACACCATTATCATCCGTTCCAAACCAGATGTTTCCTTTTTTATCCTGGGCAATGGACCTGACACTGTTGTTGTTTAAACCTTCTTTATCGGTGTAATGGGTAAAACTTTTTCCATCGTATTTGCAAACCCCGCCACCATAGGTTCCGAACCAGATATTACCGTTCACTTTGTCTTCAAGCATCGACCATACCGTGTTATTACTTAAGCCTTGCTGATCGGTAAAATGAGTAAATGATTTACCATCATACTTTGTTACACCACCACCATCGGTACCAAACCAAAGATTTCCATTCCTGTCTTCCAGGATAGAGCTTACACTATTGTTGCTTAAACCTTCTTTGTCTGTATAATGGGTAAAGAATTTACCATCGTATTTGCTCACCCCTCCTCCATTAGTACCAAACCAAAGATTTCCTGATCGGTCTTCCAGCGCACAAAGTACATAAGAAGAGCTCATTCCCTGGTCTACATCGAGGAATTGAATATTGGATGTGGCCCCATCCTTCATGCGGCTTACCTGGGAAATTACAGGTTTTGGCTGTTTAACAGGGAATGCACTATCAATAGCTGCTACTGTTTTGGGCATTGAATACTTACCGATACCAGGAGTACAAACAAGCGGTTCTGAAGCTTTCGCATGAACAGGAACCCTTACAATATGAATATTGGTATTGGTAGGTACAACGCTTGGTTTTCCTGCAGTTTTCCGCGTTAGTTTACTTTGATCAACCGGTACTGCTTTTGGAACGGCAACACAATCCCTGGGTACCAGGTAACCTTTTGCTTCCATTGAACGACTTGGTTCAATGTCTGTTTTCATATTCTCTTCACTACAGGAGAATATGAAAACCAGGGTTAATATGCCGAGGATATAATTCTTCAAAGCGGTTAAAAATAATAAAAACCTTTGAATTACATCTATTGGTTAATAAATGGTAATAACCTGCACAAAAACTCAGGATATTTATATAGAAATCAAACTCTTATGCCAACCACCGTAACATCATCGACCTGCTCAAGATTGCCCACCCAATCTTTAAAAGTCTTTTCCAGTAATAGCTTTTGCTCATGCATTGGCAAATGGGCATTGGCAAGTAAAAGCTCGCGGAGTTTTTTGCTCATGAATTTTTTACCCAGCGAGCCGCCAAACTGATCTGGGAAGCCATCAGTCAGGGTATAAATAACATCACCGGTTTGTAATTGAATTTCTTTTTGAGTGAATGATATCTCTTGTTTATCGTGTTTACCAACAGGCATTTTATCTGCCTTAATTTCGATAACTTCCTTTTCTCTCACTATCCATACAGGGTTCTGCGCAGCCGCAATACTCAGTTTTTTTTCATTAAAATCGTAAACGCACAAACTGCAGTCCATCCCGTCTTTTCCTCCTTCGTCACTACCGTCTTTCTTTAATCTGTCAATAATAGTTCGGCGGGTTGCATTTAAAATATCAGCCGGTCCCAAATTTCCATCTTTAATTGCGCCTTCTATACTTGTAATATTGAGTAAACTCATAATTGCACCAGGAACACCATGACCTGTAGAGTCTGCTGTTGCGAGTGCGAAACACCCATTATTTATTTTAGCGCCCCAATAAAAATCGCCGCTAACCACATCTTTTGGTTTAAAGAAAACAAAGTACTCATTGAGGTTGGCATCCAGTAGTTCTTTGGTAGCAAGGAAACTGCGCTGGATACGTTCTGCGTAATTAATACTATCTGTAATTTCTTTATGCTTTTCTTCAACCAGGTGTTTTTGTTGTGAAATGATTTTATTCTGCTCCTGGGTTTCCTGTTCTTTTTGTTCAATAATCAGTTTTTGTTTCCTGGTTAATTGATAACGACGATAGCTGAAAACACCAAAGAATGTAGATAACACAAGGATACCGGAAACAAAAAGAAGAATTATTTTTTGCTTTTTACCTTCGGCAGCAGCTACAGCATCTTTTTTTCCCTGTTCCATTTTCAGAAGTGCTTCTTTCTTTTCAAACTCATACTGCATTTGCGTTTGCATTATTTGTTTGCTGTTCTCTTCGTTAATCAAACTATCTTTAGCCGCAATATATGCCTTGTAACTTTGCAGCGCTTTATCCGGACGGCCGGTATTACTATATATTTCACTTAATATCTCCTGTATTTCTTTAATGCCCTCCTGGTCATTCATAGCTGTAGCCATTGCAAGGGCTTTATCAGCGCACTTTTCTGCCTCCTTATAATTTTTTTCGGTCGTATATAATGAAGCAAGATTGGCCCATGATATTTCTACCCCCAATTCATCCTTAGCTTCTTCCCTTATTTTTAAAGCATCCAGAAAGTAATGCCGGGCTTCAGGATAATTCTTAAGTCCCTGGTAAGCCACCCCAATATTATTAATAGTATTGGCAATGATAAAAGGCGATGCTTTTGAGTGTTGAAGCAGGTATAATGCTTCTTTGTTTGTAATAAGCGATTCGGAGTATTTATTCATAGAGTAATATAGATTACCCATATTACCGGTTATGGAAGCTATCTGTACAGTATCTTTAAGTTCTTTGTATACTTTTAAGGACGCATTAAATTCCTGTAATGCTTTTTCATGGCTTTTTTGCTCAAAATAAAGAATACCAATATTGTTATGTGACGAAGCAATTCCTTCTTTTAAATTCAACTCTTCAGACAGCTTTAAAGAACTTGTATGATTTTTTATGGATGCGGGATAATTTCCGGTATAATAGTAGCCAGTGCCTAAATAACTATAGGCATCGGCCAATTCCCTTTTATTATTCAATTTCTGCGCGAGTGCCAATTGCATCTGAGCTACAATGATAGCACTATCAGGCTTGCCGCGCAGGTATTGAACGGTAACCGCTTTTATAGCATTTAAACGTTTACTATCAACTTCTGTATTATTATTATAAATGCGCCAGAGGCTATCAGGATATTGTGCTCGTGCTGCATTGCAGAAAAAAAGCAATACGATTGCAAAGCGTAAGAAAGGATATGGACGTGACGCAAACATACAAGGAGCGTAGCTCTATGCTAGCAAATGTACAGAATTATGCTGGAACTAAACATGTTTATATCCAATCTGCGGCCTGCTTTTTTGATTGGTTTCCTGTTCGTCTTTTTGAAGAAGATAATTAATAGCCTCAAATACATCTTTGAATTGTTTATTGTATGTACTTTCCAACTCTTTGAGTTTTTCAGCAACTTCTTTATAGTTAATCGCAAACTCCTTGAGGGCAATAAATGCTTCCACAATGGCTATATTCATTTTAATGGCATTCTGGCTTTTTAAAACGCTTGCAAGCATTGTAATACCATGCTCTGTAAAAGCAAACGGAGTTATAGCAGTATTTCGTTTACTTTGATTGGATGCGGTCGCAAATTGCGACCGCATCATTTCCCATTCTTCTAGAGAAAGACGGAACATAAAACGGCCAGGAAATCTTTCTATATTTCTTTTTACCGCTTCATTCAGTCGCTTTGTTTCCACTTCATATAATACTGCTATATCAAAATCTAACATAACTTTTAATCCCCTGAGGTCATATATCTTTGACTGAATAGCCTGTAAATGCATATAAATAAAATTAACTTATACCAAAATTAGTTTCTTTATTATATGCATTTACTATAGTTTGTAGTATCCTAAACAAAATACCCTGTTGTAGTATAATTTGGATATAGATAATTTTGTCAGTTCGAGCCATTTTGGGAGGAATAGTTTATTCCTACTTTTTCCTACAGCAGGATAAAACAAAAAAGCCCCGATGTTTCCATCAGGGCTTTAATTATTAATTAAGCGTCAGGCTGAGCCTGTCGAAGCCTAAGCTTCTATGCTTTCTTCTTTCGAAGCCATCAAACGATCGTATTCTTCTTTTGAACCTACAACCAGTTTCTCGTACTGACGGATACCGGTACCTGCAGGGATCAAGTGACCAACGATTACGTTTTCTTTCAATCCTAACAATGTATCTACTTTTCCGTTCACTGCTGCTTCGTTCAGTACTTTTGTAGTTTCCTGGAACGATGCTGCTGAGATCCAGCTGCTTGTTTGTAATGAAGCACGTGTGATACCTTGTAAAATTGATTCAGATGTAGCAGGAACTGCGTCACGAGACTCAACCAGCTTCATTGCTTTACGCTTCAGGCTTGAATTGATATCACGTAATCTACGTGCTGTAATGATCTGACCAGCTTTTACTTCATCAGAGTCCCCAACTTCAGTTACTACTTTTTTACCGAACAAA
>DASWXS010000346.1:0-8212 GCA_036405375.1 Bacteroidia bacterium | reverse complement strand
CCTTACTGTTACCGGCTCCTTTTACTTGCCAGCCGTCTTCATGTTTAGTAACATGTTGATTTTTACCTTTTGCCATACTATTTGTTTTTATATTATTAGTAATCAATTGTTTATATAAATTAATAACTCCTGCCCACCATTTTTTCCTTATTGAGTTTCATTCACTTAATTTGCGTCTTTAATAATAAATGCTGGCCACCTTTATAAATTTACCTCGACATGGTAAATTTTTTTATAAAACCAGCATTTTATACTATAAACCCTGATGGAGGACACCAAAACCATTGCTACCGATGAGCTCCTAATGGAGCAGTTAACTAACAGAAACTGGAGCGATTTCTGGATTAGATTAATGGGGCGTTGTGCATGGCTCCTCCGGAAACGATATGGTGTTAAGTGGCCTAATAGTGAGTTACAAGATTTCTCCCGCAACGCCATAAGTGAAACAATCGATAAAATTTTTGTTTCAAAAAAACGGAAATGGAACCTTGATAGCTACCCCGAGTTTGAAAAATTCATTGTAAGCGCACTTGATAGCCACGTAAACAACACCCTAAATAAAAAGAGCAGTGAAGTAGAAGCTGGTGAAAATGATTACCTCCTTGATAACAATAATGAGATAGAATTAAGTCAGGCAGACATTATTATTTCAAATGAATTAAGAAAAGAAATATTTGATGAACTTAGTAAAGCAGGTGCAGACGATGATGAACTTATGGTTTTTGACTGCCTGGTAGAGGGCATTGACAAACCCGAAGATATTAGAACGGAATTGGGTCTTACGGAGGAGAACTTTCACAACATATGGCGAAGGTTAAAAAGAAAAAGAGATGTTATACAAAAAAAATTAGCAGCAAATGGGTACTAATAGCAAAAAACAACCTGTCCTTAAAAATTTGGACAATGTTGAAATGGAATTGTTGCAAAGGAATGTTGAATACGCAAAGCAATATTTGGTAGAAGAAGGTTTTGACGTAAACAAAGAATCAGCCTATGCCGAACAATACATAAAAAAAATTAAGTTTCTTGCTCAAGCGATTGCGAATAAGCAAAGGGATCTACAACTATTCGAAACAGCCTTTGGTAAAATTAAAGATGCAATAAAAGAAAACGCATCAAAAACCACAGAAGTGTTATTATCTCTATTACAATCCAAAACTCCTGCTGTTCACTATCGCAAACTCGAAAAATGGACGGATGAAGAAATAAGGGAAGTATTAGCTGATGTTGATCTTGTGAAATTGATGGAAGAGCTAACGAAGGAAAAGTAATGTCAAAAGGTAAACTTGCAGCTCAAAAACTGATGAGGGAATGCGGTATAGATCATCCTACCGAGTTTCCTTTGGATATGATTGTATTTGGTAGAGGAGCAACGTTAATCGAAAAACCCCTTATAAATTCTGAAGGTCGGATCGTATTTGGAAAGGAGAAGGCTATTATCACAATCAATTCCGACATTGCCTACCCAGGAAAAAAAAGATTTGTTATAGCCCACGAATTGGGCCATTACGAAATGCACAGAAATGTTCATACCGTTCACAACGATACCGATGCCACGCTCGAGTTTTTTCAAAGCGGAAATCACGAAACCGAAGCAAATGAATTTGCATCCGAGTTACTAATGCCTGAATCGCTTTTTAAAAAAGAATGTACTGGCAAAAAATTTAGCCCTGATCTTCTACGGCAGTTGTCAGAGAAATTCCAAACAAGTGTAACATCAACTGCATATAAATATTTTGAGATTGGCGATCACCCGATCTGTTTATTTTATTCTCACAATAACAAAGTCAGATACTGGAAAAGACCAGACGATTATCAGCACTTTATAGTGGATAGAACACGTCTTTCTCCACCAGAAGATTCTGTTGCAGCAGAATTTTTCACAAAACAAAAAATCTATCCAAAGGAGCAAAGCAAACAACAAATCTGGAAATCCACTTGGTTTGAACTAAAGGAATGGGAAAACGACAACGATTTCAAAATTTACGAATATTGTATCATCACTCCGAAATACAACACGGTTCTAAGTATAGTTTGGGAAGAAGTGCGATAGGGCTGACACGCAGGTTATATGGTGTTCCTCAGCTTGCGCAAAGCAAAAAGACGTGCCAAACCAACACAGCATTTGCTTTAGTATAAGTTTCTAAAGGATTTAAGCAAAAGCTGTGTTGCCCGTTTCCGTTGCTCATTCTTCCGCTACTCAACGGGTTAAAAGTATTGTCACGCTTTTTGCAATTTGCACGAGCTTCGTCACGGCAGCCTTCTTTGTCCTTCCAAGCCACTTTATTTATTCCGTTCCGGTTGCCCGGTCATTCGCGAAATAAATGAGAACAGCAGTGCTCATGTCCTGGGCAATCCTCACTCCATTCATCAGTAGCTTGTAAGTCCACCGGCTGCCTATAATTTGGCTCGCCTGCGGGTCGCCTCGGGCTGCGCCACACCAAATTTGTAATTGCTATTCAATTGTAATTTGGTATGGCTTGTGTACCTGGCGCGTGGCATACATTAAGGCCCGCTTTGCGGATCTCTTATTATTTTGCCACGCTGGCTACATAGGTCGGCCCCATAGCTCGTACCTCACTATTCCCGGCCTTCCACCCTCGTCTCCACTCGCAGGACGGCTCGCTTCGCTGCACAAGTGTCCGCAATCCATTCCGTTTCACTTCATTCATTGCAGCCACTTCTCCCACCGCACAGCCGCAGGCGCTATAACCCCAGTCCACAGAAAAAAATCAGTAAATTGCATTCGACTTAATCCAAACTATAATGCAAATACTTAACTACAATCATAATGCTTTGACATTGGAAATATTTCCCGCAGAAATTTATTCCGACCCATTGATAGTTTATCATGCTACAATATCAAGTCATTCATATAGTATTGAAAACAATGGTTTCATTGTGAATATACCGCCATACCCAATAGTTAACGCTCAATCGTTAATTAATTTTCTTCAATCACCACAAATTAGTAAATATGATTTGCCGAAAGGATTTTGGAAATGGACGATTGCACAGGGTATTGAACATTATTTGGATTCGATCCAAAAAGATGAATTTAGTATTAGCTTTGCATCTTTGAGTTCTGCCTGTGTCAGTTATGCTTTTTCGGAAACAAAAGGTGGACAGGCATTTCGGGATATCCGCGAAGCCAAGCAACTAATTGATGATTTAATGAATAAAAATATTATTCAACAAAATATTGTGCCTCAAGAGGTAATAGATCTTTTTTCACAACTTGAATCTTTGGAACAATCTACGGGCGTTGTATATGCGGTTAGATTACCAGGTAATTTAGATGGTATAGAGTGTTCGGCTTTCAATGTTGTACATTCGAGAAAATCTTTACCGGTTGCTTCCATTGTTGCAAAAATAATTTTACCGCCCAATCCAACTGAACTTTCAATTTCTCCGGATTTATTAAAGGATAAGAATAAAGAAAAGTTGCACACCAATAATGGAATAGCGGTTCAGTTATGGAGAAATCAAATGGAATCAGAGTAATTACTCCTAAATAAAAAACGCAGCAAAGTTAGGCGGGCGCACATGCCAACCCTATAAGGTTATCAAGGTCAAGCCCTCCGGGTTTTGCTAAAAAAATCTCCACCCCCTTTTGAAGTATTATTTTGCCCTGGACGTAGTCTAAGGGGGTAGTATTTTTTTAGTCAAAAACCTTGACAACCTTGCCATGCCCGCCTTTCTTCTCGGCTTTCTTTTTTATTTTTTTCGGTTTTTGTTTTTTCTTTTAAAAATATATGGGGGGGTGGGTGGGGTAAGCATAATTTTTAAATCCATAATTATGCGAAAACTCAAAATCAAAACCCACAAAGCGAAAAACACTTATCAAAATCCGCGCTTCTTTATTTTAAATAAAGGCAACAATAGCGGTAAACCAATGGAAACACCTTGCCCCAATTGCTTTGTATGCCTCTGCAAAGATGAAGAAGAAAAACAATGCCTGTATTGGCTGTTTTATGGGCTTTGGCAGGGCATGTATTTCAATCCCTTTCTCACCGGTTCAGTTATTTCCTTTATTCGTTTGGATGATTTAAAAAACGTTGCTGAAACCTCATTGGCTAAAATTGAATTACAGCCCCAGCAATTCAACAAAAATATTTCAATGGTACAATTGCTCGATGAAAAGGCAAAGGTTGTCCAGGAACAAATTAAACTTATAAAGCAGGCAAAAAAAGCACTGATGTACCAAGTGCTAAAATAAGCCTTGGCTGTTTTTGCAAATTAAATTTTATATGCAAAGGTAGCAGGCGGGCAGACACACTTGCCCACACTAAAAAAAGCAAAAGACTACGGCATAAAGCCGTTGCACTATTTATTCCGTTTCCTTTTGCTTTTTTTAATCCGCCTGCAGGGAGAAGCATATAAAATTTAATACTATGCAAAAACATCCAAAAATGTCATTAGTCGCTACAGCACCGGTTTGTACTTTCACAATCCACATCCTGCAGCAGCCAGTTCAGGTTTCACCCTATGCGTTTCAGCGCTATTTGCGCAAGCGTGCACTTATGCATTCGTCAGCTACACACAAAGCCTATGCGTTACCCTGTGGTTGCTATGTGTTGGCTCATCGCTCCGGGTTGCGCCAGCTTTCAACATTACCCTTTTAGGGTTTTGTTGAAACAAAAAAAAGGCCGTCCACTGGACGGCCCTCTCATTACTTTCCTTACAAATTACTTTCTAAAACGCCTCGTAAGCCATTTCAACAATAAAGACATGCTGAAACTAACCACAGCTCCAATAACTGCGAGGATTACTGTTTTAATGATGTCTAATGAATCAATATTCATTGATACGGCTAAGGCCGTTCCCGAAACAGTATCGAGGAGAGTTCCACTTGTTGTATTGTTTTCTGTAGCCATTATCCAGCGTCTGCTTTAGTAAGTTTCGAATGACTGTTCAAAGTGATCTTTGGATTATCACTTTTCTCACCATCCTCAATCGCAACCGTTAACCAGTCCTCACGCATAGCCGATTCCTGCCCCGTATCTGTTTTTGTCATTTTCGCTGATACGCTGATTGAATCAACCAACTCGTTTTTAGTCGGGTCCAGTTTTTTGGATTTCACTTCCAGTTCAATACTCGTGATTGAACCTTCATTTTTTTCAGTTCCTTCCATGAGAACAAAAATTTTAATGGTTAATACTCTTCTTTTTTTTTCGGCTCACTTTCTTCGCCTTTCACTGCAACCTGGCTTACTGCGGTCGCCACGCTTCCCGCAACAATCAGGTAACCGCCAGCCGTTACAAGCGCTGTGGGTAAGGCTACTGGTGCTGCCACCAATATGCCCCCTACTGCTGCTAAAGCCAAGCCCACCAACCGCAACTTTTTAAAGAAAGTTGGCGTGTCGGCCAACGAGCGCTCTACGATCGTTTTTAAAAGCCCTTTTTTGTTTTCTGCGCTTTTCATTGTTTACCCTCCTTACGCAATCTCAACAATGCTTAACGCATTGTGAGCGCCATTTTTAAGTGAATACTGAACACCATTTACCTCCTGGAAAAACTCCATTTGCAACAGGTACATATCCGTTCCCGCACCGGCTGGAGCACCCGCAGGTGTTAGCACAACGTTTGTTGCAGTTGCATCAATAAGAAGATTCACCACGTTGCTTGCCTGTAGATCATAAAGTCCTGTAGCAAAGTCCAGCTTCAACCACGATCCCTTAAAAGTTACATGCGTAGCCCCGGCAGGAATATTGATGTGATTGATTGGCTCAAGCCCGTTAATAGTGATCTCACCCGTGCCGGTATTTACAGCATACGCTTTGAACAAAAGGCTGCCCAGGACAGCATTCTTGTTGAAATTAAAATTCTTCAACAACGCTTTTGCCTGTGCCGTTGCTATCGCAACACCAACATTCCTTTTGCCCCTTGCACTTGTCGCATCAAGGTTTTTAATGTCCGTCATTATCTTTGTTAACCTCGATACAAGCCTGTTGTCTGAGGCCGTTTGCAGCATTGCAAACAGCGCAGTTCTCAAAGCCTTTCCCGAGTTTGCAGATGATCCGAACTCAGCACCGTTCTCACGGGTGCGAACAAAGGCAGCATCGTTAGCGATGCGTTCCGCATCAACGCCACCCTTTTCCCTGGCTAAGTGGCCATCCTGCGTTTTGTAAAAGGAAATATCTCCGATCTTCCCCTTTAGCTTGATGATTCCTTTTTGTCTTGCCATTTTTATTTATGGTTTGAATTAATACTATTTGAATTAAGTGTTGCAACACATCTAACAGACTCACATCGCGAATAGAATTTGTTTGACACAACAAAAGTATTTCATGCTGTCGCTTTCGGCAATAGAGCGTGTCCGACAAATACATTTTGAATTGTATTTGTCCGTTTTGCCTGTTTAATACACAAAAAGTTAGAAGTACCTTTACTCCATATCAACGATATGGATAAAGCATGGATAGAGTATGAAGGATGTCAAAAGAGTATGTATTTACCCAAAAGATATAATGCGCATTACCGGTAAAAGCGAGAGATATTCCAGGAGACTTTTAATCCGGATTAAAAACCATTTTTCAAAATCAGAACATCAGTTTATTACCGTATCAGAGTTCGCGTCCTACACAGGGATAGATCAGGCCATAATCAAAGAATTTTTGAATGATTAAATTGTTCAATTTATTTTGAATCAATTTGTTGCTAATTGAATTCTGTGTATTATCTTTGTCTCAACAAAATGTTCTTTGGAGTACAGTTACAAAATCATTCGATTTAAAACAAAATAACAGTGTCCACTAAGGTCGCCAAGCATGTACGTTTTACGCTGAATGCCTTGTAAGCCAACATATTTGGGTGTGATCAATAGTTTGGCCACCCCGACAAAGAGTTAATCAAACTCAAACGAAACCCAGCAAATCACTTGATTTTGCTGGGTTTTTTGTTTTTTATACCTCATAATAATTCAAAGAAATCCATCTCCAACGGGACTAATTCGGTTACTAAATCAGATCACTTACATTTAGTCCCGAATTAGAACGAAACCCCTTAGTTAACAGGTGTTTCCGTCATTTCGATTCAGTTTAATATGGTTTGATTCAGGGAGAAAAAAGGGCCTTAAAAGGGACTAAAAATCAACCTCAAAAAACTTAAACAAAATGAGAACATTAAATTCATTCGGAATCCTGTTTTGTGTAAAAATGCAATTTCAAAAAGAAGGCCTCGCTCCTCTTGTGGTTAGGGTAACTGTTGGTGGAATAAGAACCGAGATTTCACTCAAGCACAGAATACCTGTTAGCAAATGGAACAGCTCAAAAGAAATAGTAACAGGTATCGATCACCAAACAAAATCACTCAACAACTACATTGCAGAAGTCCGGACCGAACTTCATAATTGTTACCGTCAAATGCAGATTGAAAAAAAACAAATCACTGCAAAAGCAATTAAACAATTATTCCTGGGGGAAGATCCCGATCAAAAAACATTGTTGCAGGTAATCGATTACCATAACAAAACAATGCACGATACATTAGCATGGGGCACAGCAAAAAACTATTTCACCACGCAAAAGTATATTTCTGAATTTTTGAAAGACAAATTAAAAACAACCGATGTCTTCCTAAGTCAACTCAATTTCAAATTCCTTATGGATTTCGAAATGTTCCTTCGCAACCACGTTCCCGGAGAAAATCAAAAGCCTTGCAGCAACAATACAGTAATGAAACACATTGAGCGCTTCCGTAAAATCATCTCAATGGCCGTGCGCAACGAATGGTTAAAGCAAGACCCGTTCGTGAACTTCAAACCCAAGTTCATCAAAAAAGAAAGAGGCTACCTAACCGAAGAAGAATTAAAAATTATCGAGAGCAAGGAAATTGATATTGCACGAATAGAAGTCGTACGCGATCTATTTGTGTTCAGCTGCTATACAGGCCTTGCGTATACCGATGCTTATAATTTAAACCCATCCAATATTCTTCCCGGCATCGATGGTAAAAAATGGATCATCATTCATCGGCAGAAAACCGGTATGCAGGCCAATATCCCATTACTTCCAAAAGCAATTGAGATTCTTGAAAAATACAAAGACCATCCCCGTTGCATAGAAAAAGGTACCTTGCTACCAATGATCGCAAATCAACCTTTCAATTCGTTTCTTAAAGAAGTTGGAATCATCTGCAGAGTTAATAAAAACCTAACCCATCACCTCGCACGTCATACATTTGCAACAACCGTTTGCTTGCTTAATGGCATA
>DASWXS010000345.1:0-3102 GCA_036405375.1 Bacteroidia bacterium | reverse complement strand
GTGATCAATGGTACTATCATTCTTATTCTTATCACCTGTCTTGCCAGTTCATTCATAACCGAAAGGGCTGCACGTAAATTAGCAATAGCCGAAAAAGATAAGGATGATGTTAAGCTGGAAAAGCGCACTGAACGTATCCTGATTCCGATAACCAACCCGGATAATGTACACCGTTTGATCGAACTCGCTTTGCTTATTAAAAATCAACGTTCGAATGAAGCTCTTTTCCCGCTTTCAATTGTAGAAGATGATAATAATGCAGGCGCTTATCTCCATAATTCGAAAAAAATGCTGGAGGGAATTGTTGACCAGGTTACGGCTCTTGATAAAAAAGTAGAGATTCTCCGAAAAGTAGATCTTAATATTATCGATGGAATTGTAAGAACAGCCAAGGCTTATGGTATTTCTGATATTGTACTAGGTTATCAAACCACCCCCACATCATCCAACTGGGTATTCGGATCGAAGGCCGAGCAGCTCATTGGTAAAACTGAACAGCTCGTAATTGTATCCAAAATTCTTCAACCCTTCAATTCGTTCAAAAATGTAATTGTAGTGCTAACTCCTAATGCAGAGCTGGAGAAAAATTTCAAACGAACCTGCTTAAAAATTAACAGGGTATTAAAACAGGTAGGTAACAATGTATTTGTATATGGCGAACATAAAACCATCAGCCAGTTCCAGATCAACATCAACGATAAAACTTCCGACATGTACAAATACATGCCTGTAGATTCGTTCGAAGAAATGAGCTTCCTCGAAAATCATCACAACAATGATGAATTATATGTAATATTGAGCTCAAGAAAACAAACCGTTTCACACGATTACCATATAGATAATTTACCAAGAGAGCTCCACAAAAGCTATGAATACTGTAGCTTCCTGGTTATGTATCCTGAATCGTTTGAAACACTTGCAGGAAATCAATACAATGATGTATCTTCGGTAACCGTTCAGGAAAACCTGGATAAGATCATTAAGGTGAAAGATAAGATCACCGGAATATTTAAGAAAGACGAAAGTAAAACAAACTAAAATATGAGAACCCGGAAAATTCTTTTATTTCTTTTATTGACGCAATTGGTTTATACCGCTTCATTCGCTCAATTGTTCGACAATATTGTATACAATCGCAAAGCCGTATATGCAGAAGTGCTTGGTTCAAGCATCGGTGCCTCTCTTAATTTCGAATACCTGTATAACGACAACATGTTGAAACAAGGCTTTCGCTTTGGTCCGGGATACTTCGTAAATATTTTCGAAAAAAATCAGCCTACTGTTTTTTCTTTTACCGGAGAATATGTTGCTTTTGCAGGCGCGCGTAATCATCACCTGGAGTATGGGCTAGGTGCTACTTTTCATCACAAATATTATAAACAAAATTATCAAACCACTAATTATTACATAAACGGATCTGATACATTAAGAACCTATACCGACCACACTTATAAATATCAGAAAACAGGGCCTGCCATTGTTCCGCGCCTCGGTTACCGATACGAAAGCCCTGATGGTGGCTTGGTTATAAGGCTTGGTTACACACCTTTACTCTATCTTTTCAATACGGAAAAAGAATTTATTGATGGCACACAAACTTCAAAAAGTACTACTGTTTTTAAACCTAAATTTAGCTGGGGTGGTGTATGTATAGGTTTTAGTTTCTATTGATCTGCCCAACTCTTAAATTGCTTACCGAATGAATAAGACTTTGAATAAACGTAAGATCATTAATGACCCGATCTACGGTTTTGTGACCTTACCCAACGAATTAATATACGATCTTATCAATCATCCTTATTTCCAGCGACTGAGAAGGATTAAACAACTGGGAATGACGAATCTTGTTTACCCGGGAGCATTGCATACCCGTTTTCATCATGCTATTGGCGCCATGTGGCTAATGGTTGAAGCGGTAAAAGTACTACAAAGCAAAGGAATTATTATAACTGATGAAGAAGAGGAAGCGGTGATCATAGCTATTCTTTTGCATGATATTGGCCACGGACCATTTTCGCACGCGCTTGAACATACTATTGTACATGGTGTAAGCCACGAAGATATTTCGGCGATGCTGATGAAAAAACTAAACGAGGAGTTTGAAGGAAAACTGAATCTCGCCATCAAAATATTCAACGATAAGTACTCAAAAAAATTCCTTCACCAGCTTGTTTCCAGTCAACTGGATATGGACAGGTTGGATTACCTGAAGCGGGATAGTTTTTTTACAGGTGTATCAGAAGGTGTGATCAGCAGCGACCGCATTATTAAAATGCTGAACGTGGTAAATAATAAACTGGTAATTGAAGAAAAAGGAATTTACAGCATCGAAAAATTCATCATTGCACGTAGGTTGATGTACTGGCAGGTATACCTTCATAAAACTGTACTATCGGCCGAAAACATGCTGGTGAAAATACTACAGCGTGCCAAAGAGCTTGCAACTAAAGGCATTGGCTTATTCTGTTCTCCGTCGCTTCACCACTTTTTATACAACAAATGTGGTAAGAAAGATTTTGAGCAGGATCCCGAACTAATTGAGATCTTCGCACGCCTGGACGATTATGATATTTTCGGGGCAATAAAAGTGTGGACCACACATGAAGATAAAATACTGAGCTACCTGTGCCAGTGTATGATCGATCGTACGCTTTACAGGATTGAGATACAAAACGAGCCGTTTAAACCTGCTTACGTAAAACAAAAACAAAAAGAAATTGCCAAAGCAATGAACCTGAAAGGGAATGAAATTGATTATTTTGTTTTCACTAAAAGCGTTGCAAATGAAATCTACAATGTAGATAAGATAGGGATCACTATTTTATTCAGGGACGGAAAAGTGAAGGACATTTCTAAATCCAGCGATCAGTTAAATGTAGAAGTGCTGAATAAAACGGTTAAAAAACATTTTTTGTGTTACCCGAGATAACAAAAACCTTCATTATCCTTCTTTAAAACACATGAAAATCAATTGGTTGTAAATTTTAACAATTTAATTGTATATACATATAATTTATCGATATACATTTGACAAAAAATTTACAAAACATGAAAACAATAAAATTTACAGCAGCAGCTTTGATACTAATGGCGACGTCCATG
>DASWXS010000344.1:0-1750 GCA_036405375.1 Bacteroidia bacterium | reverse complement strand
GCAGGTGATTTATGGGCAGGCCGCTTATTTGTTTAAACACGATCTATTGAAAAAAGAAGGCACATTGCAACCTTATGTTTCCGGATCGTATGCCAACTTTAAAAAGCTCAAAGATCCTGTATTGATCTACGATATTGGTATAAACTGGATACAGGATGGTCAGAATTCAAAGATCTCATTGGATTATCAAAGCAGGCCAATCTTTAACACCAACAGTAATGGTGATATACACGAAACCAAATCTGCCCGACGCGGAACAGTTGTATTACAATACCAGGTAGCTTTTTAAAACAAACAATAAATAAAAAACAAACAACCCATGGATCTATCACACCTCTTACACAACTTCCTGGCGCCCCCCGTTCCATTCTTTTTTGTAGGATTACTGGCCATACTCGCGAAATCTGACCTCGAAATCCCCAGCCAGATCTCTAAGTTCATTTCACTGTATCTTTTAATGGCCATAGGCTTTAAAGGTGGTGTTGAATTGCATCACAGTGGTATCAGTTCACAGGTGATCATTATTTTGTTCGTATCTATAATTATGGCGCTGGTGGTTCCGGTGTATAGTTTCTATATATTACGGCGGAAGCTGGATGTTGCAAATGCTGCTGCCTTAGCAGCTTCCTTTGGTTCGGTAAGTGCTGTAACCTTTATTACCGCTTCTAATATTCTTCAAACCTCAGGTATTTCTTATGGTGGAGAAATGGTTGCTGCCATGGCTTTAATGGAATCTCCTTCTATCATTATTGGAGTTATTATGTACCGGAAACTAGCCGCTAAAAAAGAAGAAACAATAGGTGAGCACGAACATATGGGTATGAAAGAATTGTTCCGTGAAGCATTTTTAAACGGATCTATCGTGGTGCTCCTGGGTAGTTTGTTAATTGGTTTACTTTCCAACGAAAAAGGAATGGAGATCATGCAACCTTTCACCGGTGGTAT
Source organism: Bacteroidia bacterium (assembly GCA_036405375.1). Classification (GTDB taxonomy): domain Bacteria; phylum Bacteroidota; class Bacteroidia; order B-17B0; family Aurantibacillaceae; genus JADJDM01. The sequence continues at coordinate 805 of DASWXS010000344.1, read as the reverse complement.
TTTCAAAGGCATGCTCTCCTTCTTCCTCCTGGATATGGGTGTTGTTGCAGGTAAACGTATCAGCGCAATCAGGCAGGCAGGTTGGTTCCTTGTTGGATTTGGAATACTGATGCCATTGATTAATGCGGGTATTGGCATTGGATTATCATGCCTGATGGGATTAGACCAGGGAAATTCGTTTATGTTCACCGTTCTTTTAGCGAGTGCTTCTTATATAGCAGTACCCGCAGCTATGCGGATAGCAGTTCCCGATGCAAATCCCGGAATTTATGTTCCTGTTGCGCTTGCTATTACGTTTCCTTTTAATATAATTGCAGGGCTTCCGCTCTATTACTGGGTTTTACAATGTATTCACGCTTAAAAAAACTACATCATGGAAAACGACATCAAAAAAATTGAAATAATTACCGACAGTACTTTACAATCACGTTTGGTTAAAGTAATTGACGACACGGGTGTTTCCGGTTACACCATTCTTAAAGATGTAGCAGGTAAAGGTTTAAAAGGTGATAAAGATGGACATGGTATTTCCGGCGGCTTTAAAAACTGTTACATTATGATATGCTGTGATGAGCATGAAGCACATAAGGTAGTAGACGCTGTAAAGCCTATCATTAATACGTTTGGCGGTATTTGTATTGTTTCCGATGCACATTGGGTGATCCACAATTGATCTCTCCCTCCTGGAATTCAGATGTATAGACATTTAATAATGCGGTAAAATCACACCCTTTTGCGGCCAATTTTTATTGCAGATTGGTATTAAGCCCTATATTAGCGCCCTATTTAAAGGCGTTAATTATGA
>DASWXS010000343.1:0-6130 GCA_036405375.1 Bacteroidia bacterium | reverse complement strand
AAGCAGGTATTCTATTTACCAGAGATCCAGCCATTCGGGCGAAATTCTAATTACTGGCTATGATAGGTCACCAAATTTCACCTACATGAAAGCGGGGGTGCTTACAAAAATTCAATTCCCTACCAAAGGATACACTGAATTTGAATACGAACCCAATACATTTTATTTTATGGGGCAAAATCGCGTGGGTGGCGGATTAAGAATTAAAAAAATGACAACCTATGATGGAATGGACCACCTGAAGGATATTATAAAAACCTATGAGTATACTCAAAGTAGTAATCCAGGTAATTCTTCCGGATTAGTTGTTTATTTGCCATTCTTTTCGAAATACGAAGGCTATGTAAGTAATGTGCATAGACATAATCACTATACCAATAGCATTGCAGGATTAGGAACTACCCAGGGCGGATATGTTGGTTACCAGGAAGTAACAGTTCAACATAACGGAAACGGTAAGGTGTGGTCGAAATTTTTTATGCCAGCGCCTTTTGGAACAGCAAGCGATGATATGGATCCCAACACTTCAACATATATTTACAACAGAACAAATGCGGTTGGTTCGCGCGTTGTAATAGGTCAGGGCGGCATCATCGTTAATGAAGCTACCCGATCGAATGATAACTACCCGTACGCGCCAAATCCAAATTACGATTGGCGCAGGGGAAGTTTGCTTGAAGAAAAAGTTTTTAATTCAAGCGACCAGCTCGTGAAAAAATCAATTATAGAATATACAGTTAAGAACTACAAAAAAACATACGCCATTAAAACCTCCAGGTTATATTGGATCTGCCCAAGTCAGTCTGGATTTACTTTTCCAAATGAGTACTTAATTAAATACGCAAAATATCATTTATTCTCGGGATGGAATGTAAAATCGAAAGAAACGATTGAAACTTATGACCCAACAACTGCAGCCTTATTGGTTAAAACGGATACCTGGTTTAATTATGATAATGCAGCACACATGTTATTGACCAGTACTAAAACATACGACAGCAAGGGCAGAGAAATGAAAACAGAATACAAACGTCCTCAGGACTATGCTGCATCAACTAATTTCACCAACGATCTTATTAACCAACACAGTTATGCCCCCGTGCTTGAACAGCTCAGTTGGGAAAACGATGGCTCCGGGTATAAATTGGTGGGAAGCGAATTTACCACATATGGTAATTACGCAACTGCCAACGGATTATCAAACCCTCAATGGCTTCCTAATAAAACCTATAATTTAGAAACGCCATCACCAATCCCCGTTGCCAATTTTACTGCTACCACAATAGACAATAGCAGCATAACGCTTGATAACAGGTATGTGCAGCTTGGTGAGTACAATTATGACAGTAAGGATAATCTTACCAGATACAGTTATCTGAATGCCGGCAATAAAAACAATACTTCCTATATATGGGGTTATGACAAATGCTATCCAATTGCAAAAATCAGTAATGCAACAGAAGCTGAATGCGGTTTTACCAGCTTTGAGTCGGACGACCAGAACCTATGGACAATGGGTGGCACTGTTACCCTGGATGCGGATGCACATACAGGAAGCAGCTCGCGAAAAATTCCGGCCAATACCTTTGGACCGGGCAGGGATTATTTACCAACTGCTACATATAGGAACGAAAAATTCATTATGTCATGTTGGGTAAAAACTACTGCTTCCTATGGAAATAATGCAGGTAGCCTTGTATTGTTTACGAAACAAAACAATGGGAACCCGGCAGTGTATCCTAATGTTCCTGCGGCCTACGTTGCAACACCCATAAGTAATACAAATGGTGCCTGGAAATATGTAGAAGTGGAGATTGATCTGAAAAAAATAAAAACAGATGCAAGTTTACCACTGACCACTGATTTAAAAATTACAAGTTTCTTATGGAATACTGATCCTTCCAACTATATATTGATTGACGATATAAGGTTTTATCCTAAAGAAGCCCGTATGAGCTCTTTTACTTTTTCGCCGTTAAAAGGAATGACAACAGCCAGCAATGAAAATAGTGATGCTGTTTTTTATGAATATGATGTTTTTGGCCGGTATAAACTGGTGAAAGATCAGTTTGGAAGAATTCTGGAAAAGGTGGAGTACAATTACAAACCTTAAGCATACTGAATTCAGATGATCACTACCATAAAGCTATTAAATATGAATAAAAATAAAATATTAATTATTGCAGGCATACTCTTTACGCTGCTGTGTAATAGCATAGTATTCTCGCAATCGACCAATCAAAATTTCATAAAAAAAACAATTCCTGTTACAGCAGTAACCAGCGAAACTTCACTTAACAACCTGGGATGGTCGAGTAAAATAGAAACCATAAATTACTTCGATGGTTTAGGCCGGCCTGTTCAATCTGTTTTAAAGAAAGGTTCACCTAACGGGAAAGACCTGGTTGAATTTACCAACTACGATGAGTACGGAAGAACCCCTGTTACTTATCTGCCATACGCGGATAATACTTTTGATGGCAGCTATAAAACTACTGCAACCGCAGGCCAGGCCTCCTTTTATACAAATACCTTTATGGTTGCGCATACCAATACACCTTATTCAGAAACGGTATTTGATGAGTCGCCGCTTAATAAAGTAAAAGAAACATCAGCTCCCGATACCGACTGGCAAATAGGAAACGGTCATACTACCAAAATGGAAGAAGGAGCCAATGTTGCTAACGAAGTGCGTTTATGGCAGATCACCGGAACAGATTGTATTTCGAGCTCGTTTTACAATGCAGGAGAATTAACCGTTACCAAATTAACCGATCCCAACGGAGCCGACTCATATACCTATAAAGACAAGCTGGGAAACACCATACTTTATAAGAAACTGGTGAAGATCGTTAAAACGGTTTACACATATGCCTATACTTATTTTGTGCACGACGATTTCGGAAATGTAGCTTACATTATTTCCCCTAAAGCGTATGAGCTGATGGTTACAAACGGCAACTATTCTGTGAATGCCTTAACCCAGGATCTTGTTTATAAATACAAATACGATGAACGTAACCGTCTTGTAGAACGTAAAATCCCGGGCACGGACTGGCATTATGTTGTATACAATCGATTGAACCAGGTTGTGTTAACACAGGACGGGAACCTGCGTGCACAAAACAAATGGAACTTTATTAAATACGATGTGTTGGGTCGTGTAATTCTTACCGGGCTTTTTAACGCTTCTTCCTTACCATCTTTTCAGACACGTTCATCCGCGCAAACCCAGTTCAATGCCACCCAGGCTGACATAGGCGAATCGGAAGTAGCGGAAGACGTAAATAATCCTTTCGGGTATACAAACGTTACACTGCCCAACCAGCAAATGGAGATCTTATCCGTGAATTATTACGATGATTATGATTTTGACAACAACGGAACAGCAGACTATACATTTGATTCCAATCTCCTGCCATGCATTACTTTTGGCAGCGTTGTCTGTACTCCGCTTACCAACGCTGTAACTACACGAACAAGAGGTTACCTTACCGGAACAAAAACGAAGGTGCTGGACGCATCTAACCCGGTGCAATGGATTACTGTTGCTGATTTTTATAACCCCGATGGTTTGCTTGCCCAAACCCAGGGTAACGACCACATGGGAGCTACCAACCTTAATAATTATATTTATGATTTCACCGGTAACCTTGTTCATTCGGTAATAAAACATACGTTAAGCAGTACACAAACACAAATCATTAATCATTTTACTTACGACAGGCTGGGAAGACTTACCCGCGTTGATCAGAAAAACAATAATGACAGCCCTGTAGTTCTTTCCAAATCCAAATACAATGAACTGGGACAATTGATTGATAAAAGCCTTCATTCAACCAACAACGCTTCCAGCTTTATCCAGTCTATCGATTACCGGTACAACATTCACGGGTGGCTTACACACATTAACAACAGCGATCTTAGTAATGATATGGGTTTTGTTGACCCGGAAACAGGCCTGCCTCCAAACGATGGATTAAATGATGATGCTAACGATTTGTGGGGTATGCAGCTCAATTACAATACCACCACCACCAATTTCACTTCCGCTAAACAATACGGAGGAAATGTGTCTGAAACACACTGGCGTTCTGCAAGCGATAATATAAAAAGAGGTTATGGCTATACCTATGACAAAGGAGATCGTTTAACGGCTTCTACCTACACGGAGTTAAATAATACTACACAGGTATGGGGCACTAATGCAAACCGGTATAATGAAAATAGTATTACCTATGATGTAAATGGTAACATCCTCACCCTGAAACGAACCGGCTATCAAACATCTACTTATGGTGAAATAGATAATTTAACCTATACCTATAATGGCAATATGGTTACCTGTGTTAACGATGCTTCGGCTCTGCAGGGCAGCAACGATTTTAAGGATAATGGAAGCACAACTAATGGGGAATACACCTATGATGCAAACGGAAACCTGGTTACGAACGGGAATAAAACCATTACCGGTATTACTTACAATCATTTAAACCTGCCAACGGTTGTAAATTTTTCGGGGGGGAATAAGCTCGAATATTTTTATGATGCAAAGGGCAACAGGCTCCGCAAAAAAATAACACAGGGTGCAACCGTTAACAATGTACAATATGCAGGGGCTTTTGAGTATTATGACAATGTGCTTTCTTATTTCCATACCGCAGAAGGACGTTGTGTACCAAGTGGAGTAAGCAGCCCTGAATTTAAATACGAATACCAGTATACCGATAACACCGGCAATGTGGTGCTTGCATTCAGCGACCTGGATAATAACGGCAGCATCAATACTTCTACCGAAGTAATACAGCAAAATCATTATTATGCTTTTGGTATGCGGATGCAGGGAACAGGAGTTAGCCAGGTTGGTGCTGAGTTTAAATACAAATTCAGTGGCAAGGAATTCCAGGACGAGTTTAATTTAAACGAATACGATTTTGGTGCACGTAATTACGACCCTGCCATAGCCCGCTGGACCTCGATAGACCCTTTGGCAGATCTGGCCCCGAACTGGACTCCCTTCCGCTATGGATTTAATAACCCGATAACCATAACCGATCCTACCGGTATGTTTGAAGAAGCCGAGTTTGAGCCGGGAGATCCCACAAAAAAATCTGTGCAGGACAATAACCTACGTGGCAATATGCCTACTATAAAAGAGCCTTTAACCATTACTATAAATGAAGGAGTAGACAATATGCAGTCTATACAACAAACATCGTTGAACCTGCCGCCCCCGCCTCCGCTCGAATTATTAGGATCGATGGAAATGAGACCAACGGATCTGCCTGCTCCAACCTCAGAAGAAGTAAGTGAATATGAACAGCCCGCGAGTGAGGAGGCATTCGAAGCTATCAGTAAGTTGGGAGACCAGTTTAGCAATGCAGGAGACCGCACTACAGGTGCGGTTGTTAATGCCTTGTGGAACATCAATAACGATGTATATGTTGGTTATAACTGGATAGTAAACCGGAGTATGAAAGACCTTACCGGGCATAGTGTGAGTAGAAAACATGCCCAGGATGCTGCTTTTACTTTAGCTGTAACTATATTATCTTTGCCTATAGGTGGGATAATGTCCGAAGGGACGCAGGCTAAAAATGCAATTGCAGAAACAAGGGAACTTTGGCAACTTACAGATGAAGGTTCAATAGGGATTAAAAATCATAAAACGTGGGGTAAGTTTTACAAAGGCTCAGATGGATTGTGGTGGTCTGAAGATATTACTAAACATGGTTCCAGCAAATTCAAGGTTTTTCAGGAAAACAATAAAGGTTTAGAATGGATTCACAATGCTGATAAGTATGGAGATTTTATTAAAAATCAGCACAAGAGTCCAACGGGAACTTTTATACCTTGGGGTCAATTTAAAACTATCAAATAGAATGGGCTCAACTTTAGTTAATACCAATAACGTACCTTTCGAGTGGGCAGATTTTTCGTCATATAGGAATAGTAATGCTTTTAGGAAGGAAATATACTTAAAGAACCAAGAAAACAAACTTGAAAGTTTGGTTCTCATGTTTTATACACTCTTCAAAAATCAAAAAGGTGAGTTGAAGATTTATAATAAATCCTGGTGGGACTTTTGTATTGATACCTGGGACGTTCATACCGATGAATATAATTATGA
>DASWXS010000342.1:0-1514 GCA_036405375.1 Bacteroidia bacterium | reverse complement strand
CCAAATACGTCATTTCTTCAATTTTTTTCGGGCTGCTAAGATACTAATTATAACCCGGAAGGTCATAGCCTCAAATAAATGTAATTAATTGATTTACAACAACTAAATCAAAAATAGAAACTACTGCTTCCGGATATAAAGCAAAAAAACCGACAGGAAATCCCATCGGCTTCTTGGTATTGCTATTTTATTAAAGGATATAGGTTTAGTATTTCACCACTTTTTTAACAGTTTTTCCTTCAGCGTTAGTAAGAATCAAAAGGTACATTCCGGGATTAATTTCGCTCGTATTTACAATTGATGTTTCTTCGTTAATGAATGAAGTAAGCAGGATCTTTCCTTCGAGATCGATCAATTCTATCTTTCCTTCCATGTTTGCGGAATTTTTAATAGTTATCTCATTAGTAAAAGGATTCGGAAAAACAGTCAAATCTTTGGTTACAACAACATCTTCAACTCCTACAGGATTACCGGCATTATACATTGCCACCACCTCACTTAAACTCAATTCTTTATTGTAAACCTCGAAATCATCAAAGTATGCAGTTAAACGCTGAACGTTTTGGCAAATAGTGCCGTCAGACTTTAGATAAGCTCCCACTGAAAGAGGCGAACTTCCATTCTCAAATCCAGTACCCATCCCTAATCCGGCAGTATTTGCAACCGAAAGAGTTTGCTGCACACCATTCAGGTATATAGCGAATTTAGCATTGCCTGTGTTAGCATTATTGTAAGTTAACACCACATGATACCATTGATTAGAAGTACAAGTCGTCGTTCCTTGTAAAACCACATAATTTCCCGGAGTTACTGAACTATAATTTGTGATCTCCAGTTTTGAATTAGGATTTAAACGAAATAAAAATTCACGATCATTGCCACCACATCCGGCGTCCGCAGATTTTCCGAGCATGATTTGATACGCTGAATTAATTGCCGTAAAATTGATCCAGAAAGAGTAAGACACCTGACCCGCAGACCATGTCGAAAAATGATCATACGCATCATTAAAATTAACGAATGTAGTTGAGCTTACGTTCAATGCTTTGCTTGCATTCCCAAATCTATCAGTAGTATAACTTGCTGACGTTGCCAGTGCATGGTTTCCTCCTACTACGTCATCCGCATTTTGTTCATCAAACGTAAATCGTGAAATAAGATTATTGATAATGCTGTTCTCTGCATACAGATCCGTAACCTGGGAAGCAGAGAGGCTTTTATTAAAAAGTTTCACATCGTCGATGCGGCCAATGAAAAAGCGCTGGGAATAAGCCATTGAACCGATGTGCAATGCAGTTGTAGACACCGAATTGATCTGCTTGAAGCTTGGATTTACCACATCAATATCAAGCACACCATTTACATAAATACAATGGTGACCCGAAGTGTCCCAGGTTGCAACCACGTGCGTCCATGTGTTGCTGCTAATAGAAATATTCCCGGTGTGTCCCGCAGCTGAGGCGGTGGGTTTCCCAACCGCAAAGGTTAACTTATTTCCGCTTAGCATGAGAATG
>DASWXS010000341.1:0-6861 GCA_036405375.1 Bacteroidia bacterium | reverse complement strand
ACAACCCGGTGTTGCTGTTAAAGAGTTAATTCTCGGTGGAACATTATCAAATATAGCAGCAGTCGACGAACCGAAATTCAGGTTATAACCACCGGTAGAAGTTGAAAATTGGCTCACGTTTACAACATATGTTTGTCCCGCGGTTACAGGTATTGTTGCGTTACCTGGAGTTCCTAACGACCCCTGGCTATTAGATGCTGAACCTCCATTAGGCCCGGTTACACCTGCTGTTCCAGAAAAATTACAGCTTACCTGCAAACCCGGAGTAGTATATATATCGGCACAATTATTATTAGTTAAATTATAAACGGCCCAGTCATAATCATCAGCCGCTAAGTTTGGCGTTATATTGAAAGAAAGATTCCCGGAGGTTTGAACGGTAAACTGGTACCAGACATCATTTTTTTCCCCGGAACTTAAACAGGAAGAAGTGTTTATTTCATTCAGCACATTTCCTGTTCCCGAATAAGCTGTAGCCTGGTTATACACATTCTGGCATACTGCTATAGCACCTGCACAATCCTGGTTATTTGGCGGGGGCGGTGTAAAATTAACCGCACATATAGAAAATGAGGTAGTGCTTGGCGCTCCCGACCAATAATCATAAACCCTTATATAATAAGTTTGCCCCGGTGTTAAACCACCGATATTACTGGTTCCGTTTCCACCAGTGGTATAAGATGCATCATTACAGGATAAACTTGAAAGGGCACCGCAACCGCCCGAAAAAATCTGAACCACGGGATCCATAGAACCACTTGCATTCAGATTAATTGTTTGGCCTGCAGTAGTTGGTGTAAATGAGTACCAAACGTCATCATCAGCCGTACCTACACAACCGGCCATTGACTGTGTTGCAGCAGCAACTGTACCTGACGTCATTGTACAGGAAGCCCCGGAAGTTAAAGGAATTGCCCCCGAACAATTATCATTGGCCGGAGCAGCAGGAGGAGATGATACACATATAGTAAAGCCTCCACTACCTGAGTCCCAATCATATACCTGAATAAAGTAAGTAGTTCCAATAGTTAAGCCACTTAAATTCAGGGTTTCAACTCCACCTGCGAGCGCGCCATCTCGGCATGTACCGCCTGTTACAGCTGTTGTTGCGGCACATGAAGTCCAGCATGCAACTACGCCGTCAAAATTGTTATTACAATTCACCGTAACAATAGCACTGGTTGCAGTTGCAACAAACTGATACCATACATCATCATCATTGGTACCATTAGTACAGCCTGTTCCTCCACCCGTGGCGCCGTTGGAGGTTCCACTTGTCGGTGAACAGGTTGCACCTTGTGTTAAAGTAGTTACCCCGGCACCACAAGCGTTTGTTTGAGCAACAATTTTATTTACAGAAAATACAATTAAGAGTAGTAGAAAAACCTTTTTCATTTTTTATCTTTAATGTGAATTGGAACTTAGTATAGTTTATCTCCCGAATTTATTTAACAAGTGATTCTTTTATGATACGTAGGCCAAGCTTATCAATGCTTTCTTTTACTTCATCAAATATTGCTTTCCTGGTCATTTTTATAACCATTGACTTGTTTTCATAATCTACGCTAATAACCTGGAAAGGAGCTGCATTTTCTTTGAGTATCATTTCAACTTTTGGATATTCTTCTTTTTGGAAGATCTTTTCAAGAACAAGTATATATTGGATTCCTTCGTCCTGGAAATTTTTAGTTAACACCGATATTGCCGGGTTTGCCTTAACGAAGATTGGACTTGTTATAATTGCACCACACAACATTGTTAAAATAATGAGCCTTTTCATAATATTATATTCTGTTTTAATTGTAGTATTTAGGTTTAATCAGAAGTGTTCATTCTACCAAAACTAATTAAATAAAGTTAAAAAAGCTAAAAAAACGAAATACAATTTGTTGACTTACGTTATTATATCGACAAAAAACGAAAAATCACCCGTTAAAATGGATATTTTATAGTTGAGAGGGATATTTTATGTCCAAAAAGGAAATATTTATAGGTGATTTCCAGCCTTTTAGAAAAGCTCACGATGGTTTTATCGAAGAAGCCCGGAATTTTCAATAGCTCTTACAGCATTTAAAAACCTGGTATTTTCCAGGCCGTTTACGCGCTTAAAATCCGCATGCATCGTATCTAATTGCTCCCGGTGCATCTCCAGCAATTCCTTCCTGAAATGAGGATGTTCCCTTAAAGGATCATCCACCCAGGGCATATCGATGTCTGTTAAAATATAGAAGTCGTAAACATTACTTTTCATCCATCCTTCGATTTGCGCAGGAACTTTAGTAAACACCACCTGGAACCAGATCTTTATAGAAAGCAACGCTGTATCGCAGAACAAAATTTTGTTGGCTTCTCTTTCCATTTTTTTCTCCAGGAGTATTTGTTGCTCTGCAATAAACAGAACATCTTCATAGGTATATTTTCTGCCCAAATTATTCAGATAATCGCGCGCAAACTCAGGAACAAAAACCGTTTGGTAATGTTTTGCGAGTTTTTCACTTAACTCCGATTTCCCGGTGCTTTCGGGCCCAACCACTGCAACGCGGATTATTTTGTCGCTATTTCTCTTTTCCATGAATAATAACCATAAACCGCCAGCACCGCCAGGATAAAATACAAAACGGCCGTAAGGTAAAGTCCTTTATAAATATACAAAGCAGTGTATGCCAGGTCAGCAAGCACCCATATTGCCCAGTTTTCAATGCATTTTTTAGCTGCCAGGATAGTTGCTATGATACTTGCTGCTGTAAGTACAGCGTCACTCAAGGGAACATCCGTATCTGTATAGTTATCCAGCACAAAATAAAATGCTGCTGAAAGAATTATTGTTGAAAGGCTATAAATAAAATACTCTTTGACGTTTAAAAAACGTACTGCTTTTTTAGGGCGCATATCCTGCCTGCTCCATAAAACACCTCCATATACAGCCAAACCAATAAAAAGCAATTGAAGCGACATGTCGCCATACAATTTTGCTTTGTAAAAAATGATAAGGTATACAATTGGAGAAACAATGTTTACCGGCCACACCCAAATACTTTGGTAAATGGAAAGAAAAACACCCAATATAGTTAAAACAAACCCGGTAATCTCTATCCAGTTCATTCAACAGGTATGTTTAGTTCCCTGCATTTCGCAAGTATCCTGGTAAATTCTTCAATAGGCTCGCTGCTGTTCCAGATACAGGAGTTAAGTGCCATTCCATGAAAACCCAGTTCCTGGATTTTTTCAATACGTTTTATATCGACTCCTCCGCGCGCAATTATTTTTTTTCCACTTTTATTGATAGCCGCCCTGATGCCATCTTCATAAAATCCGCTTTGAAACCTTCCTGTAAGCGAATCGAAAATAGGAGAAAGAAATACATAGTCGAATTTTATTTCCGGCTCATCATATAAGGTGATAAGTTTTGTATGCGAATTTGTTTTTACAAAATCTTTTGTAGCGATCCTTAATGTTATTTTCCTCCACCAGTTTTTAAACGACTTTTTAAGATGGGTTTTTGTATAGTGAACTCCTTTTAAATTATACTTAAGCGCCAGCTGATGATGCGAATGCACAATAATACGGGAATGAAACTGCTGGGGAATTGCTTCAATAATAGTTTTGAGCTTTTTGGTTGAAAGCCTGGGCTTACGCAAATGATAAGTATCCAGCCCATTTTCGAACAGCCTGGTTACAATATCTGTTTCTGTTTCGTTGAAACCCGATCTTGAAAGTAATACGATCTTCATGTGAATATTTCTTGAAGTTCCTTAAGCAAATGTATATCTTTTTCCAATGCATTGCCAATCACAATAACATCGGCCCCGGCATTCTTTACCTGCAATGCCTTTTTAGCACTATCTATTCCTCCTCCAACAATAAGTGGCACCGAAATATTTTGTTTTACTTTCTTTATCATCTGAACAGGCACACTGGATTTTGCCCCGCTGCCCGCTTCCAGGTAGATCATTTTCTTTCCGAGCATTTCGCCGGCAATAGCTGTTTTTACAACAAGATCTACAGCACCTTTACTAATAGGTTTTGTTTTGCTCACTTTCTCCGTTGCAGATGTGCGTTCTCCTTCCACCAGGATATAACCTGTAGGAATTGCTTCCAGCTTTTTTTGTTTAATAACGTGCGCCGATTCAACCTGCTTGCCAATTAAATAATCGGGGTTTCTTCCTGAAATAAGGCTTAAAAATAAAATCGCATCTGCGCTGCCGTCAACCTGGTGACTATCGCCGGGAAAGATCACTACCGGTTTTGATGTAAGTTTGCGAATATGCTTAATGGTTTTATTGATCTCTCCTTTTTGCAAAGTGCTTCCGCCAACAAAAAAAAGATCAGCAATTGCCGATGCTTCAGAAACGACCTGTTTGTTGAATTTTTCAGGATCAATTAAAACTGCCAGGAGACATGATTTTTTACTGATTTGTTTAACAATGCTGGTATAGAGCTGAGACATAAAACCGTTTTAAATCGGGATTAAACTGGATAAACCAATATATAATTTCCTGCTTTTTGATAGTGTAAGGTATAGTTTTTTTCGTAATGCGGCAACACGATCCTGCCTGTTATAGTGCCGCCCCCTGCTTTGTAACTGAATGGCTCAACAAACAAATTTTGTTTAAAATTAACGGAACGGTCGCCCCTGATCTTGAACAGGGTTTCTTTAGCTGCCCAATACACGAGGTACTTTTCTACCTCCTCTTTTTTAAGGTCGGCGCGCTCCGCATCGGTTAAAAATTTATGTGCCACAGTAAACACTTTATCCCTGATCAGCTCAATATCGATACCTGTTGCTTCATCTTTGTTTACGATTATTGCCACCTTATCATGCGAATGAGATATGGAAATATGCTCTGAATGGCTTTTTAAATAAGGTTTCCCGCTTTCTTCATAGGCCAGGATACATTTTTCAGTATTAAAAAGGGTGCTTAACAGCAGCTGAATGCCCTTAGCTTCCAGCTCTCTTTTGCTGCTGGCTTCAATGGTAGAAATGTCCAGCAAACCATACCTGCTGCTGTCATTAATATGTATGATCTTAATATCCGCCACTTTCCAGCAAAATTAAGGTTATTATTGGCATTTTAAGTCTTCCGGGCACCTAAAAATATAATTGGTAATTAGTGAGATAAGCCGTATTTTTGCATGGTTAAAAAAGAAATCTTTAATACCTAAATAAAAAAGTAAAAATGGCAGCAGTTGCAACAGACAAGTACGTGAAGTACAAAGTGAAAGACATCTCATTAGCAGAATGGGGAAGAAAAGAAATTAAATTGGCAGAAGAAGAAATGCCGGGATTAATGTCATTACGTAAAGAATACGGACCTTCTCAACCATTGAAAGGTGCCCGTATTGCAGGTTGTTTACACATGACCATTCAAACAGCGGTTTTAATTGAAACATTAACTGCTTTGGGAGCTGAAGTTACCTGGTCATCTTGTAATATTTTCTCTACACAGGATCACGCAGCAGCGGCTATCGCAGCAGCTGGCATCTCTGTTTACGCATGGAAAGGAATGAACGCTGAAGAATTTGACTGGTGTATCGAACAAACTTTATGGTTTGGAGAAGGTCGTCAGCCTTTAAATATGATCCTTGATGACGGTGGTGATTTAACGAACATGGTGTTCGATAAATTCCCTGAGTTAGCTGCAGGTATCAAAGGTTTATCTGAAGAAACTACAACAGGTGTTCACCGTTTACATGAACGTATGAAAAACGGAACTTTAATGGTTCCTGCTATCAACATCAACGATTCAGTTACTAAATCTAAATTCGATAACAAATACGGTTGCCGTGAGTCATTGGTAGATGCGATCCGTCGTGCTACTGATGTGATGATGGCAGGTAAAGTTGCTGTTGTTGCCGGTTACGGTGACGTAGGAAAAGGTTCTGCTGAATCTTTATCATCACAAGGTGTACGTGTTATCGTTACGGAAATCGATCCAATCTGCGCGTTACAGGCTGCAATGGACGGTTACCAGGTTCTTAAAATGGATAACGTTGTTGGTATCGCTGATATCATTGTTACTACTACAGGTAACAAAGACATCGTTGTAGGTCGTCATTTCGAAAAAATGAAACATGGCGCTATCGTTTGTAACATTGGTCACTTCGATACAGAGATCGATATGGCATGGTTAAACAAAACTTACGGTAACACTAAAGATACTATCAAACCACAGGTTGATAAATACACTATCAATGGTAAAGATATCATTGTATTAGCTGAAGGCCGTTTGGTTAACTTAGGTTGTGCTACAGGTCACCCAAGTTTCGTAATGAGTAACTCATTTACCAACCAAACTCTGGCTCAGTTGGAGTTATGGACAAACACTGCTGCTTACAAAAAAGAAGTTTATGTATTACCTAAACATCTGGATGAGAAAGTAGCACGTTTACACTTAGCTAAAATTGGTGTTGAGCTGGATGTATTAAACCAGGAGCAAGCTGATTATATCGGTGTAAAAGTGGAAGGTCCTTATAAGACTGATGCTTACCGTTATTAATAGATGATTGTTGATGTTTGATTTTAGAATCAGAACATTGCAATAAATAAAAACCCGCTTCATTCACGAGGCGGGTTTTTTATTTAAAAAGTTTTATAGAATATCTGCGTTGCCAGCTAAAGTTACTCCACCAATACCACCCGCTTAGCTACATTTATTTATAGGGTCTCCGGTTACCCACACAACATAAATTCCTTTAGACAGATCACGAACATCTATACGAGTTGTTGTTTTAAAGGTCTGTTCTAAAACAATCTTACTACTTATATCAATTAACTCCACTAATTTTAAGTTTCGTTCTCTGATCTTATCCCTGCACCACCACTTTTCGCGTTACTACCTGTTTGCCTGATTGTACACGCAG
>DASWXS010000340.1:0-2449 GCA_036405375.1 Bacteroidia bacterium | reverse complement strand
AAGGATGGTGAAGTTTCCGAGTTGCATACGCGTAAATTGGAAAACGACATTCTGGCTCAACCCTATTCGTGGCTTTGGAGCCACAAGCGCTGGAAACACTCGCATAAGTATAAAGAATTAAAAGAAAAAGGATTGGCGAATTAGATAGCTTTTGCAGCTTTCAGTAAATTTTCGAAGATAAAATCTGCATTCGCTTTATTTTCTTTTCCAATATAAACCGTTTTCATACCAGCTGTTTTACCGAATTCGATATCGCTGGTAGAATCGCCAATCATTAATGATTTGGAGAAATCAACTTCCGGGAAGTCTTTTTGCGCCTGCAGTGCCATCCCGATTTGTGGTTTGCGGGTTGCATGGTTTTCTGCAGCAAGGTAAGGAGAGAAATAAACTTTATCTATGCGGCCTTTGAAATATGTTATTTCATACAGCATGTTTTTATGGATCAACTCCAGGTCTTCAGTTCGCATTACACCTTTACCAATTCCCTGCTGGTTGGTTACTACTACTATTCTTCCGAATTTCTCGCTGAAGATTTTTAATGCATCCAGCACTCCTTCCAGGAATTCGAATTCATCCCACTTTTTCACATAATCGTCAACGATGCGTTTATTGATCACACCATCACGATCCAAAAAAAGTGTCCAGCTCTTATCTATATTTAAATTGCTTAAATTCATCCTGTGCACGTGTAAAATCTTCAGGCGTCCCTATATCTATAAATTGTCCTTCGTACTCAAAACCAAAAATACGTTGTTGTTGTAATTGTTTTTCAAAAAAATCGCGTTCAATGGAAAAATTGATCCCAGGACTTGTTATCGCCGTATAATCTGCTTTTTTAAGAATATAAATTCCACCGTTTATTGTTCCTGGTTTTTGAGTGTCTTCTTTTTCTTTGAATTGAATCACCCTGTTGTTGTTTGTTTCAACAGCGCCATATCGCGATGCATTAGGTACTTTCCGGAGCGCCAGTGTGTGTTGAGCATCTGCTGCCTGGTGTTTTGAGAACAGATCTTCAAGGTTCGCATCAAAAAAAGAGTCTCCGTTCATTGCAAGAATATACTCGTCTTTACATTGTTCCATGGCCAACCTTATTGCGCCACCGGTTCCCAATGGAGCTGCTTCGTGAGAATAAGAAAGAGAAATGTTTTTCCAGGTATTGTTTTTCTCCTGGTAATATCCTCTTATCTTCTCTTCCAGGTGCCCGGTTGAAAGAACTGCTTTTTTTATCCCATAATGAGAGAGATAGCTTAGGAGATAGTTTAAGAAAGGTTCATGATTCACAGGTGCCATAGGCTTAGGCACATCCGATACAACACTTTGCAAGCGTGTTCCGAATCCTCCCGCCAATATGATTGCTTCGTTCAGCATTATTTTTTTCTGCACACGTATAGCATTTCACCTGCCGGCAAACGATAACGGTCTACTTCTTCAGGTGTAAGTGTATTTACATAATCATCTACTGTAACATCAAATCCTGCTGCGGCTAACCTGTCTTTGTAATCCAAACCAAATAAACGAACGTGATCTTTTTGCCAGAAATGAATCTCACGATCTTCTTCACTTGTGATTGATGGATCTTCATAAGTTTTTTCTCTAGTTATATCCAATGGAACCTGGAAAATCCCCCATCCGCCTGGTTTCATAATGCGGTATAATTCTTTCATGCACACGGCATCATTTTCCACATGCTCCAACACGTGATTACAAAAAATCACATCAAATGTGTTGTCTTCGAAAGGAGCTTTGTGCAAATCAAAATGTACATCAGCAATTGGAGAATTGTAATCGCCCGTGGTGTAATCCAGGTTTTTCATTGCTTTGAAAAGTTTATAGAAGCACTGTTCCGGTGCAATGTGCAGCATCTTATATTTTTTTGTAAAAAAGTCTGTACGGTTTTTCAGGTACATCCATAGCAGCCGGTGACGCTCCAGGCTTAAACTTCCGGGACACAACACATTTTTACGTTTCGCTCTCCCCGAATAACCATAAGGCAAAAATTTGCGGTATGATTTTCCGCTGATAGGATCGGTATACCTGCTGCCTTTGTAAATGATAGGTGCAATTTTACTGAACCACAAGCTCAGGGTAATCAGTATCGGGCGGGGTATGGTGCGTAATAAAAAATGAAACATGATATACTGTATTAACTTATTAAATAGGCAACTATTGATCCGAGAATAATACTCGCCATTTTTACAAAATTGTATTTATGATTATTACTGCTTTCGAACATGATAGTAGTTGAAATATGTAAAAATATCCCAATAACAATTCCAAGAGAAATTTTAATGATATAATCAATATTGTTTATCCCGATTGCATGAAGCAGTTCACTGAAACACGCACCCAACGGAGCCATTAAGCTAAACAGGAATAAATAAATGATGGAAGTTCTGGTTGAAATGTTCATTTGCTTGAGCATGGTTACAAAAGCAATGGAAATAGGAAT
>DASWXS010000339.1:0-4184 GCA_036405375.1 Bacteroidia bacterium | reverse complement strand
GCAAATACTGGCGGATATACTAATAATACCCTGCCATTGTGTGTAGGCTACGATCAAAACGGAGGTAATAGTTTTTCCGGGCAGATGGATGAGTTCCGGTTGTATAACAGGGGATTGAGCAGGGCAGAAGTAAACTCGCTTTATATTGACCTGTCTATCTTTAATAAAGCGGCTAAACATTTCGTGTGTGGTAATGCGCTTACCCTAACAGCTAATACTGGTGGCGGCTTTGGTTCTACATTCAAATGGTATAAGAATGGGATTGAGATTCCCGGGGCAACAACTATCAATCTTAACTTTCCTACTACCAGCGCAGCTGACCAGGGAGTATATACATTTACTTACGAAAGAAATTGTGTAATCAATACAAGTAAACCTATCGAAGTATTTTATGGCCCGGTAAGTTTATCAGACAGCGCAATGTTCCTCAACCTTTCCATGCAAGCCGGTGATTGGACAGATAAAGGGGAAAATGCCCTTACTTTCACTCCGGAAAGCGCGGCTACAGTCTCAGCTAATGCTTTTGGAAGTACCGACGGGGCAATTAAGAACTCGAATGGTATGGGTTTAGTTGTGAATTCTTCAGCTATGAATCTCACTAACCAGTTTTCTTATTCAGGCTGGATCAATTCGGATTTTGCATATCCGGATCAAAGGATCATCGATAAATCATCAATAGGCAGTAATCTGAACTATATGATCGATCTTTACCAGCAAAATGTAAGAGTAATTGTTGCCAGTTCATCTTTTACATCAAAGAGGGTGATACAAAATAAGCAATGGTATCACCTTGCAGTTACTTATGATGGCACCACTGTGAAGTTATATATCAATGGTGTGTTGGATAATAGCGCCGCAAGCAATGCATCCTTTGTAAACAACAGCCTTCAGTTAATCATTGGTAATACACAGAATTTCGGCTATCCGTTTAGCGGTTCCATGTCAGCAATACGCCTATACAAACGTGCCTTAACGCAACAGGAAATTGATATACTGCGTGCAACAGAAAAACCTGCCTATGTTGTCGGCAATTTACCTGATGTGAATTTTTGCCCGGGTGGAATGCTTTATCAGCCTTTTTATGCCGATAATGTTTCAACCCTTCAATGGTTTCATAATCTGGATCCAATTACTCCTTTAAGTGGTTCTCCTCTTACTGTTGCACCTGCATTAGCAAGTGATTCGGGGAACTATGCTGTTGAACTTACTTCATTCGATAACAACTGTATCAAAACAATGTCGCAGTATTTTGTCGCTTCAGACAGGGACACATCTATTATAGGAACAGTTTCTCTTAATGCAGGTGTATATTCATCCAACCAAACGGGTAGTGGTTACACCTATGTATGGGTTGACAACAATCTTGCGCAGGTAGGAGTAACCGGAAACGCATTTACTCCACCGGCAGATGGAAATTACGCAGTTTTGATTACTGAAACTACATGCGGATATTCACGTTATTCGGAATGGATTACGGTAAGCAATACGGGGCTACAAAAGAATACTGCCTATGTTGCACCTTCTGTTTTCCCTGTTCCCGCCAGCAATTTTATTACAGTTGATGTGAAGAATACTGTTTTGGCAGAGATCTATAATATTGAAGGAAAGCTATTGATTTCCCAAAGGCTTACTCCTGGCAATGCTGTTATTTCTGTAGGAGAACTAACCAATGGTTTTTATATTTTAAGGATCATTGATAACGGACAGCAGTCCCGGACCAAAATCATCAAAAACTAATTCAGATATTTGGTGAGAAAGGCAGCCCGTGAAATTTCTTCACGGGCTTTTTCTTTTCGAAACCAAATGTGGAAGTTACCTGGGCATAGCAACTTCGGTTTTTTGCCGTACATTTGAACGATAAATGAAGAAGCTGTCGATTGTAATATTAAGTTGTATAGTTTTAGCTATCGGTTGTAAAAAAGACGCAGAAGTAAAACAGCTTACACCTGCAGAGCCAACAGGTTTCATGAAGCTCGAATTCAATAATATGTTCGATACGCTGGAGCTGGCCCTGGATACTGTAAACTATGTCCTGGATAATGGTGATAAATTAACGTTTACTAAATTCAAATACTATATCAGTAATATCAAGCTCACCGCTACAGATGGAAGTGTATATTCTGAGCAGGAAAGTTACTACCTGGTTGATGAGGCAAAACCGGAGAGCTGGTTACTTACTATCAAAAAAGTTCCTTTTAAAGAATATACTTCAATAAGTTTTGTCATTGGGGTTGATTCGGCGCGTAATGTTTCCGGTTCGCAAACCGGGGCCCTGAGTGAAAATAATGATATGTTCTGGACGTGGAGTACCGGGTATATTATGACGAAGCTGGAGGGAACCTCAATGCAGTCGAATTCAATAGGTGGTTTGTTTGGTTTTCATATCGGGGGATTTTCGGGTGCAAATAGCGGGCTGAGAACCGTTCATCTGCCACTGAATGGAAATACTGCACTGGTGAAGGATGGTAAGATTCCTTCAGTTCATATTAAATGTAATGTAAAAGAGTGGTTTGTTACTCCGGTTGAACTGGATCTTTCTTCAATAAGCACTGTTACAACAGTTAATGCAACATCTAAAATGATAGCCGATAACTACAAGGATATGTTCAGCGTAACAGATGTACATTGATTAATGAGATTGTCAAATCTTAACCGCGCTCGCCCCGGCATTACAAATTAATTCATAAGGAATACATCATAGCTGTAACGGGCAATCATTAACGTTACAATAATCAGAAAAACAACTCTGACAAATTTGTTCCCCTTTTTGAATGCCATTCGCGTACCCAATATGTTTCCCGAAATGTTTGCAATAGCCATTAAAATGGCTATTTCCAGGATATAATTTCCATCCCGGATAAATACAACCAATGCGGAGATATTGGTAAAGCAATTAATTACTTTGGCATAAGCAGATGCTTCAATGAATTCGAACCCCAGCATCAGCACAAAACCCAGGATCAGGAAACTGCCGGTCCCCGGTCCGAAGAATCCATCGTAGAAACCAACTACCAGTCCGAGTATGGAGCCGTACGCCATTTGTTTTGGTAAACTAAGGTTTTTAGTTTGAACAGCACCCAGGTCTTTTTTTATGAGTGTGTAGATCGTGATTAAAACAAGAATAACCAGGATGATAGGTTTAAAAGTTTTGATGTCAATATAATTCACCAGTCGCGCGCCCGAGAAAGAAGCAACAGAAGCAAAAAAGGCGATCAGGAATAAGAGCTTATAATTGAATTTGATTCTCCGCGCATATTGAAAAGCAGCAACACTGGTACCTGAAAAAGCAGCGATCTTATTCGTTCCGAAAATAGTTGCAATGGGTGTTGCAGGGAATCCGATCAGCATTGCAGGAATAGTCATCAATCCACCGCCTCCAACTACCGCGTCAACAAAACCAGCAACAAATGTTACAATAACGATCAGTGCAATTTTTGCATAGCCGATATCGTTTATGAGCTGATCAGGAGTCATAGTGGTTTTAGAGTATTGTTAAATGCACATCGAGCCATGTCTGCCGACAGGCAGTCGCAGTCGGCATGTGGTATTGATTGTGTTTCCAAATGTTCTCGATTGCGCTCGAACTGACAGCTGGTAATACTGATCTAATTTACCATTTAAACAAACCTAACCTTCAACCTTCAAAACAGAAATTCCTAACTCGCGAAGTGATTATTCCCATTCAATAGTAGCCGGCGGTTTAGAGCTGATATCATACACAACCCTGTTCACACCTTTTACTTTATTAATAATCTCATTCGAAACTTTCGCCAGGAACTCATATGGCAAATGGCACCAGTCAGCTGTCATGCCATCAGTTGAACTTACAGCGCGTAATGCAACTGCATTTTCATAGGTTCTTTCATCCCCCATAACACCAACAGATTGCACCGGCAAAAAGATTGCACCGGCCTGCCAAACCTGGTCATATAAACCGGCGCTTTTCAGGTTGCTGATAAAAATATGATCTACCTCCTGTAAAAGAGCAACTTTTTCAGCTGTAATGTCACCGAGGATACGAATAGCCAAGCCTGGTCCGGGAAATGGATGACGACCAATAAGAGCTGCATCCATATTCAAAGCACGGCCAACTCTTCTTACTTCATCTTTGAAAAGCGATTTAAGAGGTTCAACAACTTTTAATTTCATATAGTCCGGAAGCCCGCCAACATTGTGATGCGACT
>DASWXS010000338.1:0-3573 GCA_036405375.1 Bacteroidia bacterium | reverse complement strand
GGGAAAATCTATTTTATAGGAAGTTATATTGATGACAAACCAATAGGAAAGTTTGATTATTATAAAGAAGATGGATCGTTTAAAGGTTCTAATATCTTCAAATAATCGTATCTTTACAGCCTCTTTTTAAAGAACATCCGTTGGATAGTGTGTTAGAAAAGATCCATTTCGGAAACAAGATCCCTCCGATATCGGATCAGCGAAAATATTTTTTAGACGGCATAAAAGGTTCAGCACTTGCCTTTTATTCAGGATCGCTTTTTTCAAAAATTTCCAAAAGCCAGCTGATTATCTGCAACGACAGGGAACAAGCCATTTATTTATACAATGATCTTCAGAGTATTGTTGAAGAAAGTAAGATCTTCTTTTTTCCGGCTTCATATAAACGACCTTACGAAGAAGAGCGTACTGCCAATGCCAATATACAGGAACGTTCCGAGGTTCTGAATCATGTATCAAAAGCGCGTTCAGCATTTATTGTTGTAACGTTTCCTGAAGCATTATTTGAAAATGTAGTTACCAAACAAACACTTCAGAAAAATACTTTTGAAGTGAAAGTAGGAGAAAAGCTATCGATCGAATTTATTTCCGAATTCTTACAGTCGTTTGATTTTGAATTGCAGGACTTCGTTTATGAACCCGGGCAATTTGCTATCAGGGGCGGTATAATAGATGTATTCTCTTTTGCAAGTGATTATCCTTACCGTATCGAATTGTTTGGAGATGAAGTAGAATCGATCCGGACTTTTGACTCTGCAAGCCAGCTCTCCGAAAAAAAGTACGACAGGATCCAGATCGTTCCAAACATGAGTGCTTCTGCCCTTGTGGAAAGCAAACAAAATTTTGCAGAGTACCTGGGAGAAGATAATATTGTTTTTATTGAAGATGCAGGCTTGCTTGCCAGTAAGCTGGATACATTATATGCAAAAGCAGAAGATATTTACCTTTCTCTGCAAAGCACTGTACAAAAGGAACCGGAAGAACTCTATTGCAACGGATCAGATCTTGTGAGTGATCTTGAAAAAAATATATGGTTCGAATTCGGAACAAAAGTCATAAACAAAGAACATATCATCACCTTTGCGCAAAGCCAGCAACCGATCTTCAATAAGAATTTTGATATGCTGCTTGCCAACCTGATAGAAAATAAAGAGAAGGGCTTTACCAACTATTTATTTACTGATGCTCAAAAACAAGCTGAGCGTCTTCGGCAAATTTTTGAAGATATCGGGAAGGAAAAACACATTCCTGAAAAACTGATCGAACCTATCTACCTGGGAATCCACGAAGGTTTTATCGATTTCGAACAA
The DNA here is from genome assembly GCA_036405375.1 of Bacteroidia bacterium. Lineage (GTDB taxonomy): Bacteria > Bacteroidota > Bacteroidia > B-17B0 > Aurantibacillaceae > JADJDM01. The sequence continues at coordinate 2,263 of DASWXS010000338.1, read as the reverse complement.
AAAATAACTGCTTACACCGATCACCAGATCTTTGAGCGTTATCATAAGTTCAGGGTAAAAAATACAGGACACAAAAAAGCGGAAGCGCTTACCTTAAAAGAATTATACGGATTAAATCCCGGTGATTTTGTTGTTCACATCGATCATGGTATCGGAAGATATGCCGGGCTCGAAAAGATAGATGTAAATGGTAAGCCGCAGGAGGCAGTAAAGCTGATTTATAAAGACAATGATATTCTTTATGTAAGTATTCATTCCCTGCATCGTGTTGCAAAGTATACAGGAAAAGAAGGACAGGCTCCACGCATTGATAAGATCGGATCAACCGTTTGGCAAACGCTTAAACAAAAAACCAAGCGCCGTGTAAAAGAACTTGCTTTTGATTTAATAAAACTTTACGCACAGCGAAAAACATTACATGGGTTTAAGTTCAACAAAGACACTTACCTGCAACACGAGCTGGAGGCTTCTTTTATATATGAAGATACTCCTGACCAGTACAAAGCAACCAATGATGTAAAAAAGGATATGGAAAAACCGAATCCTATGGATCGTTTGGTATGCGGAGATGTTGGTTTTGGTAAAACAGAGGTTGCCATACGTGCGGCATTTAAAGCAGTAAACGATAGTAAGCAGGTTGCCGTATTAGTTCCGACCACTATTCTTGCGCTGCAACATGCAAAAACATTTTCGGAGCGTCTTAAAGATTTCCCTTGCAATGTTGAATACATAAACCGTTTTAAAACAGCGAAAGAACAAAAACAGATCTTCGAGAAACTGGCTAAAGGAGAAATCGATATCCTTATAGGTACGCATAAGATCGCAGGAAAAGATGTAAAATTCAAAGATCTTGGTTTGCTCATTATTGATGAAGAACAAAAATTTGGAGTTGCAGTAAAAGAAAAACTTAAAACGCTTAAAACAAGTGTAGATACTCTAACACTCACTGCAACACCAATTCCACGCACTTTACAATTTTCTTTATTGGGTGCACGTGACCTTTCTGTGATTTCAACGCCACCTCCAAATCGTTACCCGGTACAAACTGAACTACATCCGTTTAATGAAGAACTCATACGCGATGCTATTACATTTGAGTTGAAAAGAGGCGGACAGGTTTTCTTTATTCACAACAAAGTTCAGAACATCCAGGAAATTGCCGGTATCATCCAACGCCTGGTACCTGATGCACGCATTTGTGTTGGACATGGGCAAATGGATGGAGAAAAGCTGGAAGATATCATGATGAACTTTATAGAAGGAAATTATGATATCCTGATCGCAACAACCATTATTGAATCAGGCCTCGATATACCCAATGCAAACACCATCATTATCAATGATGCGCAAAATTTCGGACTAAGCGATCTTCACCAGATGCGTGGACGTGTAGGAAGAAGCAACAAAAAATCATTCTGTTATTTATTGGCACCTTCATTGCTTACGCTTACCAATGATGCCCGCAAGCGTTTGAAAGCGATCACCGATTTTTCTGACCTGGGTAGTGGTTTCCAGATCTCCATGCGTGACCTTGATATCCGTGGAGCAGGCGATCTTTTAGGAGGTGAGCAAAGTGGATTTATCAATGATATGGGTTTCGAAACCTATATGAAAATTTTGAGCGAAGCCATTGACGAATTAAAAGAAGAAGATTGGTATAAAGATCAGAACATTGAAGAAAGCGACAGTAAACAACACTCACTTGCTACATTCTCGAAAACATTTGTAAAGGAAACACAGATCGATACCGACTTCGAATGGCTGATCCCGGATTCATACATAAGCAATATTACCGAACGTTTGAATTTGTATAGGGAACTTGATAACATCACAAAAGAATTAAACCTTATTAAATTTGAAGAGAGTTTAAAAGATCGCTTTGGCCCGCTTCCAAAACAGGTGAATGAGCTGATCTCGGCTATGCGGATGCGCTGGCAGGCTATGCGCATAGGATTTGAAAAACTGATCCTGAAGAATGGGAAAATGATCGGTTATTTTTTAAGCAAACCTGATTCTGAATACTACAATTCGCCCATGTTCAAGGCAGTTTTGAATTATGCCCAGCAGCATCCTAATTTCTGTTCATTAAAAGAACAAAATAATAAGTTCTATATTAGTATGCTGAATGTTCGGTCGGTTGGAGATGTAATTGGCATCTTTAATAAAATTGAAGAGATCGAACGAAAAATGAACAATGCGCAAAACTAAACTTAACACCAACACGCTGTTTTATGTGCTCGTAGTTTATGTGCTCATGCAGTTT
>DASWXS010000337.1:0-18763 GCA_036405375.1 Bacteroidia bacterium | reverse complement strand
ATGCCCGATTGCGCACTCGTTATATCGGACAAGGCAAATAAAAACGAAGTAGTGGATTGTATCATAGATTGGCTTGAGCAATACAGCAATAAAAAAAATTACGCCCAATTCATCTTCAATGTGTCCTACAAATATTCAGGTCTTTTTGAAAGGCATGGATTAAAATACGGTGAGCACAAAAAGAAGCATACTTATGTACTCGATCTTACCCAGGTTAGTGATGTGCAAAATTTATACGCACCGAAAAGACGGCAACAGATCAGGAGAGCAGTAAAGGATGGACTCCAGGTAAAGCATATCGAAGATCTTCATATTGTATTCCTGTTAGTATGTCAAACATTCAAACGACAGGGAAAAGCAATTGATGAAAAAATGGTGAAAAAGATCCTTTTCGATTTTGCAACATCAAAAAACAGTTTTGCATTTGCCACTGTAAAAGACGGAGAACCTATTGTGGCTTACTTCTGCATTTATCACAATAAAGAAGCCTTTTACCTGCTTGGAGGTTTTAACGAAGATCACAAACATATAGGCGCAGGCCCACTCGCAATGAGCGCTTGTATAGAGCATGCAAAAAAAATTGGTGTTGAGATTTTTGACTTCGAAGGATCGATGGAACCCAGTATCGAAAAATATTTTAAAGAATTCGGAGGAACCAAAAAAAACTACATTTCATACGAACGCACAGGAAAACTAGGCCAGGTAGCCGTAAAACTCCGTAAACTTATTAAAGGATAGATCAATATTCGAGGTCCTTATACGTTAACGTGTAAGCACCGAAGCATCCAAAACCACCCTGTATATTACTATAAACAATGGTTGGTTCCGCAAATGGATTATTACTAAAGTTTGCAGTAGTTACCGAATTATGGAAATTATAATAATCCTTGTTGGCTTTTATAACCATAATACGATGAGCCATGTAAGCTGTTGTATCAGTCATCCCAGAAGAAGACGAAAACAATTCCATATTTGCATCCAGGTCCTTTCCATCTCCCGACCTATCGTTCACGTAAACACTAAATCTTTGTATACTGATTACTGTGTCTCCCTGCGACACATCATAATAAATAACCGACGTATGTGCGCGGTAATAATTTTCTTCTCCCGGGATATCATGAATTTTGCATTTGATCTGGTAGTTTATGTTGCCATTCGGATCCGTAGTGGAAGTACGTGATATGTCATAGGAAGGATTAGTTGCAGAGGGTGTAGTGGTGCTTGATGTTACATGCCTTCCCTGGGCATCGATAACACTCAGGTAATAAGTAGCGTTGTACAAAATAGGAAAGCTGGTGAGCTGGGCTGAATAAAGGCCTGTATTCATATTGTAAACAAGATTAATAGTATTTATACCATTACTTAAAGTAACAATGGCATTATTCACTGCCCCACCATTAGTTGTAGATGCTGAAAATACGGGTTCCGACAGAAACACAGATGCTTTTACTGTTGTATCTCCCGGACGGATAAAACATGACACAGACAACTTAGGCTCTTGCTCGGGGAGTTTTATGTTAGCGTCTTTCTCACATGAGGTGAAAAAAATCAGAGCTATGTTTATGTAAAATAAAATTTTCATTTGGCTCAAAATTTATAGGTCCACGAAACACTTGGCAATATTGGGAAAAGAGAAACCTGTCTTAATACATTTTTGTTTTGTGTAGGTGAATAACCAATATAATAGTAGAAAGGATTTTTCCGGTTATACAAATTGTAGAAACTTAATTCAAAGATGCGTTCGCAGCGTTTTAGTTTTTTATGGAACTGGATCCCTACATCCATTCGATGATAAGGTGCCATCCTGAATGAATTCTTCGCTCCATAATCCTGCACATTGAAAACAGGCGAGGAATTGTAAGTGCCTCCTTCAGCAGGAGTATGAGTAGTAACCGAATAACTTTGTAATGGCATTGATATAGCATTCCCCGATCCAAACACCCAGGTTCCTGACAGGGTGATGCGTTTATTGATCTTATAAATGCCCACAACAGAAATATCATGCCGCCTGTCATAACGTGCGTAATATTTCTTCCCGAAATTAAGTTCATCAAACTGCAGTTGCGTCCACGACAAAGTATAACCAACCCAACCAGTAAATTTTCCTACCTTTTTCTGTATGAGGAATTCTCCTCCATAGCTCCAGCCCTGCCCCTGCGTTACGTTATCTTCCCAGGTAATGGTTTCACCATTAGATGCAAGGTCATCGACCAACAAAAAACTTGCTCCATCACGGTAACCGATCACATTAGTGGAATGCTTGTAATACCCTTCCACTGTAATGGTCCAGTTCTTCTCTTTAAAATCCTTTACCGCGCCAAAAGCTCCCTGTTGCGAACGTTGCGGCTTTACCCTGGCTGTAGCGGGCACCCACAAATCGGTTGGTAAGCCGATACCTGTGTTGCTCAAGAGATGCAGATATTGATTCATCATAGCATAACTCGCTTTCAAACTTATATCATCCGTAAGTTTATAGCGCATACTCAACCGTGGTTCCGGGTTAAGGTAATTCACCTTTTGTGTTGCAAAATGAGTGATGCGAATACCTCCGTTTATTTTCCAGCGTGGGCTCAATTTCCAATCATCTTCAATAAACACTGCACTCTCCAAACTTTCCAGGGCATCTTTCTTCTGCACCTGTTCATCCGTATCCGTTCCTTTCACAACCAAAGCACTGGGCGTAAAATGATGAAAAGTAGATTGCCCGCCGAAACGTACAAAATGATCGGGATGAGGAAAATAATCGAAATTCATTTTTACACCGTAATCGGTAATACGACTGGTGTAACGCAAAGTAAACTCATCCGGTTTATGCAGGTAATCATAGCCAATCTGCAGATCATAATTAGTGAAGATAAATGAAGTATTGCTGAATAGCTTTTCGTTAAACAAATGGTTCCATCTTAAAGTAGCTGTAGCGTTGCCCCATTTCAAAAACACTTTTTCCTTATCATCTTTACTGATCTTGTAGCCAGCATAAAACTTATCTTTTCCGAAATATCCGCTCAGGAACAAACGATCTTTTTTGCCTACCACATAATTCACCTTGGCGTTCATGTCATAAAAAAAGTAGCCAAATTTACTCTCCTTCGGAAGAAATGGGTAGATCAATGCATCAATATACGTTCTGCGGGCAGAGACAATGAATGAACATTTATCCTTTAATATTGGACCTTCCAGCGTAAAGCGCGATGCGATGAGCCCAATGCCGGCTTCTCCTTTGATCTTCTCTTTGTTTCCATCTTTCATTTGTAAATCGAGAACAGATGACAGGCGTCCTCCAAAACGCGCAGGGAAACCGCCTTTATACAATTCTATACTTTTCAACGCATCACCATTGAAAACACTAAAGAATCCAAAGAGGTGACTTGCATTATACACAGGTGCATCGTCAAGCAAAATAAGATTCTGATCAGGACCGCCACCGCGAACATACAAACCGCTGCTTCCTTCACTTCCTTTCTGCACACCCGGCATAAGCTGTATTGCTTTAATCACATCTTTTTCTCCCAACAGCGCGGGAATTTGTTTGATCTGCTCCACTGGTATTTCCACTACGCTCATCTGGCTCTCGTCGCTTTGTTTGGGAGCCCCTGCCTCTATCACTACTTCATCCAGCTGTTTTCCTTCTGTTTCCAGTTGAACATCCAGGTTGGTGTTTTTATCGAGATACAACTTCACTTTTTTCATGGTATAGCCAATAAAAGAAAAGTAGAGCTCAACAGTATCCTGTTCCAATGTGATGGAATAAAAGCCATAAGAATTGCTCGTGGTTCCTTTTTGTGTTGAAACCTGAACGACGTTTACAAAGGGCATCAGCTCTTTGCTTCCCACTTCGGTAATGTAGCCGCTAATGGTGTACTTTGGCTTTGATTGCGCCAGGGCCAACTGTGCGGCAAAAAAAAGTAATATCCATAAAAATTTATTCATAGAACCAGGTAATTATTAAATGTGGGGGGAGTACACGAAGCGAGAAACGAAGATAAATCAATTTTATTATGACCAGAGCTAAAGTATCTTAATTTACCCGGGCCGCGGCTGGAATGAAATTGGAATGTGTTTTAAAAAAACACAAGCATGAAAACCATAGTCAAAATCGCATCGCTATTTGTTCTTTGCGTATATTTTTCGTCCTGCACCACCACATTGTATACTTCCAATGCCGTGAACGTTCCTTTGATGAGAGAAAAAGGAGAAGTAAAATTCAACCTCACCCAAAACGATCTCCAGGCTGCAGGTGCTATCACCAATAATATAGGACTGATGGCAAACGGGCATTTCAAAAACTATAAGGACGGAAATTACAAACACGGCGGTTACCTGGGCGAAGCAGGTATAGGTTATTTTAAACCTGTGCAGGATAATCCCAACCTCATTTTTGAAACCTATGGCGGGCTTGGAATGGGGCACGTATATAAGCAACAGGAGTTTTCGAGCCCGGGTAACGGTCAAACCTACCTGGGTAAATTTGAAACCGATGCAGGCAAACTTTTTATCCAGCCATCTATCGGGTATGCAAGCCGTTATTTTGACCTGGCCTTCACGCCCCGTTTTTCGATGATAAAGTATATGAATTTCAGCGCTGAAGCGTATCCTGAAAACCAGCTGCGCGACGATTACTTATATAATAATGAACTTACCCGTTCGCCCTACTTTTTTGCAGAGCCTGCCATTACCATACGCGGCGGTTACAAATACGTGAAACTACAGGCACAATACGGACTTACACTAAACCTCGGAAACCGGATCCGCCACGAACCTACTTTCGGTTCAATGGGCCTCATTTTCGATTTGGCAAAGTGGTATAAATAAATTGTTGTTATTATCCCTTTGCCAGGCTTGATGGTGTATATCCAAAGAATTTTTTGAACGCCGTAGAGAAATGCGAAAGGTTTTCAAAACCAACATCCAGGTATGCTTCTCCCGGTGCTTGCTTTTTCTTGGAGATAAGGAAATGAGCATGTTCCAGTCGCTTTTTCTGCAACCAGCGCTCGGGCGACGCATCAAATGTTTTCTGGAAATCACGTTTAAATGTAGCGAGGCTACGGCCCGTGAGCTTTGCAAATTGTGCCAAAGCTACATTGTAAGTGTAATTCTTGTTCATATATGCTTCCAGGTCTATTTTAAACGGTTCATTAAAATCGAACAGCATAGCGCGGGCCTCAGGGCTATATTTCAGTAACAACTCCAGGCCTTCTGTCATTTTCAATTGCGCCAGCGAATCCGTCATTTGCTCCGGTTCATCAAAGTATGGAAGTATAGAATCGAAATAACCTTTTATAAAAGCATTGGGTTTTAGTTCCAGCAAAGGATTACCCGTATAATGCCCGGAGGGTTTTATATTGTGCTCCGATGCATACCTGCGTAAAAATTCCTGGTCCAGTATAATATTCACAGCTTTGTATTCGCCTTGTGCAGGTGGAACTTTCATGGTTTTTATCAGCTGGTTCCTTTTCACAAAACCAATAGTTCCTTCCTTACACAATACAGTTCCGTCGGGCGTATGAAAATGCGTTTCACCCGCTACCAGGTAGCCGAAAGCATGTTCTTCCACAAACTGCTCTACACCACGCTTTTTTTCGTGCACACACGAGTATAAAAAATTCCCTTTTGCTCCTATTGCTTCCATAACCTGTTTTGCATGAATCAATTCTTTGCAAGGCTTTTTGCCTGGTTCATAATAACCTTGTCCATCATTTTATCCGACAAAATCTTTCTCATAAAGATAGCCGGTTTTGCCATATAACCTGTTACATAACGCGTTTTTGGATTTTTTGTTTCTATGGCTTTATGGATCAGCTCTGCAACGATCTCCGGTCCCGGATTTTTTTCTTCTGTATTCCTGAAGGCTGACGACAGGCTATTCACCGCATCTTTATAGGCAGTATGTCCCGATGTTTTAACCAGCCCATCGAATGCAATGCCGCTCCACTCTGATTTTACTCCCCCCGGTTCTATTACTATCACATCAATACCAAAAGGTTTCACTTCGTTACGTAAGCTGTCGCTCAACCCTTCCAGGGCAAATTTACTGGCATGATACCAGCCACCGAAAGGTGTAGCCATCTTTCCACCTATAGATGAGATATTCACAATCTTGCCGAATTTACGACTACGCATATGCGGTAACACCAATTGAGTCAGGCGCATGGCACCTATTACATTTACTTCCAGTTGGTAACGCGCGTCCTGCACAGGCACATCTTCAATGGCGCCGTAGGAACCGAACCCTGCATTATTAATAAGTATGTCTATTTGCTTTTCTGTGCGGATAATTTCTTCCACTCCTTTTACCATGGTAGCATCATCGGTTACATCCATGTGCAGGGTACGCACTCCGTATTGTTCGAGATCCTTCATTTTATCGGTACGACGGGCCGCGCCATAAACAATGTATCCTTTTTGTGCTAAATATTTAGCTGTTTCTTTTCCCATTCCGGCCGAAGCCCCGGTTATTAGAACTACTTTTTTCATGTTTTTGATATTTAAATTGTTTTCGATGATACAAAGGTGCCGCAATAAATCCGGAGCTGTTTTGCTCAGCGGCTCAATTTACTTTGCTGAAAAGCTCAGGCAAAAATCTCCCCTGTCAGGGTAAAATATCTGCTGAAATACTTAGCAGCTTTTTCAATACGGCCTTTTTCAGCAAAATTTTCCCCAAAACATACCCTTTTTATGGTATAAATCCGTAAATTAGTTGCCCTCAAAGCAGATGTTGAATTAGTGATTTGGTGAGTTTTGAACGGAATTAAATCCCTGAATCAATTTCTAAATTGACAATAGTTAAATCGTAAATCAGAAATTAATAAATCACAAATCAATAAACTATGGCTTTTGATATAGACATGATCAAAAAGGTGTACGAAGGTATGCCGGCGAAAGTGGAAGCTGCCCGCAAAGCATTGGGTCGTCCTTTAACTTTATCAGAGAAAATTTTATTCTCGCATTTACACAAAGATCAGAAATTCGAAAATTTTGAAAGAGGAAAATCATATGTTGATTTTGCCCCCGATCGTGTTACTATGCAGGATGCAACAGCTCAGATGGCGCTGTTACAATTTATGCAGGCAGGTCGCCCGAAAGCTGCAGTACCTTCTACAGTACATTGCGATCACTTGATTACAGCAAAAGATAATTCTGCTCCTGATTTGGAGCGTGCTATAAAAGTAAACCAGGAAGTTTATGATTTCCTTTCATCGGTTACCAATAAATACGGCATCGGTTTCTGGAAACCAGGCGCTGGTATCATTCACCAGGTAATGCTGGAGAACTATGCTTTCCCGGGTGGTATGATGATCGGAACCGATTCTCACACCGTTAACGCGGGTGGTTTAGGAATGGTTGCTATTGGTGTTGGTGGTGCTGATGCCTGCGATGTAATGGCAGGTTTGGCATGGGAGCTGAAATGGCCAAAACTGATCGGTATTAAATTAACAGGAAAATTAAACGGATGGTGTTCTGCAAAAGACATCATTTTAAAAGTAGCAGGTATCTTAACTGTAAAAGGTGGTACTGATAAAATTGTAGAATACTTTGGTGAAGGCGCTGAATCGTTAAGCTGTACCGGTAAAGGTACTATCGCTAACATGGGTGCTGAGATCGGGGCAACTACTTCTACTTTTGGTTACGATGACAGCATGAGCCGTTACTTAAAAGCTACAGGCCGTGCTGATGTTGCTGAATTAGCAGACAAAATTAAAGCTGACTTAACAGGAGATCCTGAAGTATATAAAGATCCGGCAAAATATTTTGATGAAGTGATCGAGATCAACTTGTCAGAATTAGAGCCTTACGTAAATGGTCCGTTCACCCCGGATTTAGCTACACCTATTTCTCAATTGAAAAAAGTGGCTGCTGAAAAAGGATGGCCAATGGAAGTGAAAGCTGGTTTGATCGGTTCTTGTACCAACTCTTCTTACGAAGACATTTCACGTGCAGCATCAATTGCAAAGCAAGCTGCAGCTAAAAAAGTAAAAGCGAAAGCAGAATTCTCTATCACCCCGGGGTCTCAACAGGTGCGTTACACTATTGAGCGCGACGGATACGTTGGAGATTTCCAGAAAATAGGTGGTAATGTTTTCTCTAATGCCTGCGGACCATGTATTGGTATGTGGGATCGTCATGGCGCTGAGAAAAAAGAAAAGAATACCATCATTCACTCCTTCAACCGTAACTTTGCGGCGCGCCAGGATGGTAACCCGAACACACACGCTTTCGTTGCATCTCCTGAAATCGTTACTGCATTCGCAATTGCTGGTGATTTAGGATTTAATCCATTAACGGATACATTAATTAATGAAGAAGGTGTTGCAGTGAAACTGGATCCACCAACCGGTGATGAGTTACCGGCAAAAGGATTTGCTGTAGATGATCCGGGTTACCAGGCACCAGCTGCCGATGGAAGCTCTGTACAGGTAGCGGTTTCTCCTACTTCTGATCGTTTGCAATTATTGGCTCCATTCAAACCATGGGAAGGAACAGATCTTCATGGATTAAAATTATTGATCCGTGTTAAAGGAAAATGTACTACCGATCATATCTCTATGGCTGGTCCGTGGTTACGTTTCCGTGGTCACTTAGATAATATCTCCAACAACATGCTGATCGGTGCAATCAACTCATACAACGATACAGCTAACAAAGTAAAAAACACTTTAGACGGATCGTATGATGAAGTTCCTAAAGTTCAGCGTGCATACAAAGCACAGGGCTTAGGTTCGGTTGTTATCGGTGATGAGAACTACGGTGAAGGTTCATCACGTGAGCACGCGGCAATGGAGCCCCGCCACTTAGGTGTACGCGCGGTATTGGTAAAATCATTTGCACGTATCCACGAAACCAACTTAAAGAAACAAGGTATGCTGGCTCTTACTTTTGCAAACAAAGAAGACTACAACAAGATCCAGGAAGATGATACCATCGATATCATTGGCTTAACCAGCTTTGCCCCGGGACAACATTTAACTATGGTGTTCAACCACAAAGATGGTACTTCTGATTCTATCAATGTAAACCACAGCTACAACGCTCAGCAAATTGAGTGGTTTAAAGCAGGTGGAGCATTGAATATTATCAGAGCTTCCGTAAAAGCGTAATTGAATTTTTGAAATAAGATTTCTGATTTTAATCAGCCCGTCATCCTGAACTTGTCGAAGGAGACGGGCTTTTTTATTGGTGAGAATTTGGGTATATTTGATAAACACTAACTTCTAACCCATGATCGAAAGCTCAGATGAAAACATCGTTATTAACGAGAACGGATTAAAAAAAACAATTAAAAAATCGGTCGCGAGCGAGGTCGTACGCGTTATTGCGTTTTTCATAATTGGTTTTATTGGCTTGAAAATTTCAACGCCTTTGTTTCAGGAGATTAACTGGCAGGCAGGCGCAATCTCAGCAGCAGTATTTATAGGGTTGGGATTTCTTGCCAATTTCCTGATCAAAAAACTCTTCGCCCAAACCTTTAACCTTGATTTTGCCGGGGTGAAAAAAATTGAATATACAGGCGTCTTAAAAAAGAAATGGTCAGTAACAGAACACAGCAATGTAGGTGACGGATTAAGAATAGGAGATGCATATTACATCTTATTAAATGATAAGACATTCAAGGTAGGAAGCAGTTTCAATAACACCCGAAGCAAATTATACGATACACTTATCATGGATAAAACCTATAAGATTGTGGTTTCCGAACAGATTCCGGATATTATATTCAGTATGGATGAAGTAAAGTAAGATTTTGGTAAAAACCACTGAACAACTCTTGTAAAAGCACGTATATTAGTATTAAACATCGTCCTATGAAAAAAAAACTACTCCTTTTAAGTCTACTGGCATTTGCGGGATTTGGTATCTCACATGCACAGATCACCCTTACACAAAGTGATATGCCACAAGCCGGAATGGTGGTGGTAACAGCAAACGACACTGCATACAATGGAACTCCGGGAACTCCCGGTATAAACCAAACATGGAGTTTTGGCTCTTTGGGTAATCACGGACTTGGCGGAACTCAATTTGAACCGGCAAACACACAACCTGGATTCTCAAACTTTCCAACATCCACTTTGTGTATTCCAAGTACTGCCGATAGCACATGGAGTTTCCTGACTGTTAATTCAGGCGGAGCATATATGGATGGTTTGTATTCAACAAGCACCTCTTTCCCCGCCCCGGTTATAAAATACAATCCTCCTTTGCAATTGATTTCACTACCATGCACTTACAATACCAGTTACAGCAGCAACTCAATGGCATCATTTAAACTGGCACTGAACTCTCCGCCTGTTGATTCGCTGGAATATCGTTCTTATGTAATGCGCAATAGTGTTATTGATGCATGGGGCAGTGTAACAACTCCAACGGGAACTTATAACGCACTGCGTCAAAAAGTTCTGGCTGATCAGATTGATAGTACTTTCATTTACATGTTTGGCATGTGGATATTTAATGACGAAACGGTTCATCCAACTGAAACACTCTATAGTTGGTGGGCCAACAACCAATATTCTCCTGTATTGGAAATGACTGACGATGGAAACGGTGTTCAGGGGAGTGTTAGCTACCTCCTATCTTCGGCAGTCGGATTAAAAGAGATCAAGAAAGAACAGACCGCTATCATTACCTATCCTAATCCTTCCCAGAACGAAATTCATTTTGTGTTACCGGAAGGAAAGGCAACTCTTCAGGTGATGGATATCACCGGAAAAGTAATTCGTTCCATGGAAGTAGGCGATACAGAAGTAACTCTTGATGTTTCAATGTTACAAAACGGTGCTTATTCGTTCCGCTATACCGGTGCCGCTGGAAACAACATGAATGGCAAACTGATCATCAATCACTAAGATCATATCTGTTGTCTTTTAAAAAGCTATTGATCTCTTTACAAAGTAAACATATAGAAGATTAGTGTTTTGAATTAGACAAAAACCTGGAATGGTGGTAAGAAGAATGCGAACGGTTCGATGACATTTGTTATCGGTGGACGAATCTGAGCTTGCTTTACTGTTTACCATTCCTATACACACGCAGGCCATAACCTAAGCTGCCCAGGTCTGCCAGCATTTCAAATCCCAGTTTTTCGTAAAGAGGAAAATTTTTTGGGTTGGATGTTTCCAGGTAAACCGATTTGTTTTGTGAAGCTGCATCAATCAATACTTTTTTAATCATTGCCGAACCCAGTCCCTTTCCCTGCTGATCTGTGAATACACCCACATACCAGAGATGAATAAATGCTTCTGAAGGATGGTGTTGCTTAATCACTTTTTCGCGCTCCAGTACTTTTTTAAGATTGGTGATTCCAACACATCCTAATGCTAGTTTAATATCCCACATTAACGTGCTGATGGTTGTTCTTTTTCGGTGCGGTTCAATAATCAATGCACAACAGTTTTGCTCCTCGTTTAAATAGATTTTTCCAAAATGAGTACAATAGAAATATGAATATTTCATTAACAAACGAAGTCGCCTGCTTCTTTTTGCATCCTGCTTTACAACAAAATTTACCGAAGGATTACTGTCAAAAGAATCCTGCAAAATACTTAGTATCTTTTGCTTATTCAGTGCCTCTGTCATTTCTTAACGCCGGTACTAATATATCAGTTTTCTTCGGAAGCATGGAACATCAAGAAAGGACACAACATTCCATTTGCAAAGTTTTTGCATCCTGTAATTAATTAAGGCAATCAGGAGTGTAATTCTCTAGTTCATTTTAATTGAAGTTTAAAAACATAATCCAGTGAGTGCCTTCCTGATCCATAGAAGAAAAAGCACAAACAGGCAATAAAGGTTAAGCTGGCCTGCAAGAGGTTGTTCTCGATCATTCCGGCTGACATGTTAACGAACAATGCCGTGGTCACCATAGGCAATTGCACCAGTATCGACAGGCGCGTGAATAAACCGAGGGCAATCAGTATTCCGCCTACAATATGAATGTAGGATGCAATGCTGGTAATCATCAGGAGGTCGGTTCCTCCAAGGCCTGGTAAAGACCAGAGTACTTTCGTTGACTCTTCAGGATTGTTAAGCAGGTAAAAGCCTTTGTAAGACAGAAAAGCTCCTAATAATACTCTCAACGCATCCACACCTATGTTTGTGTGTTCATTGGCCCATTTGTTAAGTTCTAAAACTGTTTTCATGACGTTATGATTTAGTGCCTGTTTTACGCAGCCTGTATTGATGGGTAGGGTTTATGTTATTCCATCAGTAAAACCCGAAAACAGGTAGTGGTTTACATGTAATTCTTCTCTCCGGAGCAGTTTGCTCCCGGTGAAACAGTAGTGCAGGGGAAAACCTGCAGATAAGAGTAGTCTTCTTCGTTAACCCACCAGTAAAATGTGATTGGTCACCGTTTTGATCTATATCTAATTTAAGAATTAAATTGTCGATTTCCTAATTTTAAGCCTGAAAATTGATTGAAGAAATCATTATCTTCGATAAAACCAATCGAGTTCTATAGATCAGTATGCAATTTGATAATTACCTGTTACGTAAGCCCGAGCCCATTGATGCAGTAAAGTACTTTGAAATGATTGAGTACAATCGCATGCGCCTGGAGGATTGTTTTGCCGGAACACTTTCCAAAACACGAACACTTGCTGATACGGAGAATTTTCTGGCAGACATGATGAAACGTATAGAAGCAAAATCCTATATGTCGTTTCTCATTGTTGATACAACTACCGGAATTTTAATGGGCTACATTGACGTGAAAAACATTGATTGGAACCTGCCGAAAGCTGAGCTGGGTTGCTACCTCGATAGCCGCTATGTAGGAAAAGGAGTTTCTAAAAAAGCGTTGATGATGGTGATCAATCACCTGCTGAATGATCTTCATTTTAACAAACTATTTTTGCGCACCAGTCCTAACAACAAACCCGCCCGTGCGCTTGCCGAAAGTTGTGGATTCGAACAAGAGGGTTTATTGCGCAAAGATTATAAAACAACAAAAGGCGAGATCGTAGATCTTATTTATTATGGTCTATTAAGGCAATAAACGCTTTAACAAATTTTAGCTTCGCCCCGAATAGTTTGTACAGGTTACATTGTTGATGTTGTTTGGATAAAAGAAAAACAAACACCATGAAAACATTTATCTCTGCATTTGGCAAAGCTGTTTTAGTAGGCGGCTTACCTTTAAGTATCCTTTTCGCTTCATGTGATGCTTCCCATGAAGAAAGAAGTCCGAAAGCCGATTATAATTATGCGGAGAGCGAAGCCGCCGAAGCTGCTAAAAAAATGGATTCCATAGCTCCCACCTCAGATGTGTATGCGCCAATGGCAGTGGGAAAAACCAAAGATTCCAATCATGTTTTTATGCGCAATGCCGATATGCGTTTCAGTGTTAAGGATGTGCGGCAAGCTACCTATGATATTGAGAACATTGTAAGAAAGTATGACGGTTTTGTTACGTACACCAGTTTGAACGGGAACAAATACCTCAGCAATTCAACCCGCATTACAAAAGACAGTGTGATGGAAGTTTACAAAATGACTGTAACCAATGAGATCACACTCCGTGTTCCCAATGCCAATCTCGACAGTGCACTTATTGAACTGAACAAGATTATTGAATTCATAGATAACCGCACCATCAAAGCGGATGATGTAAAGCTCCAATTACTGGCAGCTAATCTGAATACAAAACGCACCCAAAAGCATATTAAAAATCTTGACAAAACAATTAATAACCAGGGCAAGAAACTACCTGAAACTGTTGATGCCTTAGTTGATATGGACAACAGCCAGCTCAGCTACGATGAACAGCAATTGAACCTAATGGACCTGAAAGACAAAGTAACCTATAGTACTGTAAAGCTATCTGTTTATCAACCGGAAGTCAGCGAATACAAAAAAGCATTATTCCCCGTACCTATAGCACCATATACTCCATCCTTCGGGGAGAAATTAAAATCAGCTGCAGAAACCGGGGCAACTATCCTTCAATACATTCTCCTATTCTTTGTTTCCATCTGGCCATTCTTGTTCCTGTTTGTGGTGATCTGGTTTACCACACGGTGGATGATCCGAAGAAAAATTCTCTCCCGCCTTTTCAAAATCTGATTCCAGGCATAAAAAAATCCGGCTACGATGGATAGCCGGATTTTTTTATTTCATTCTACTTACTTATTTCCTTTTACAATAAACCACCAGAGGGCTACATAAACAGCCTCGGGTTTTGCGCCTTTAATATCATTCAATACATCACTCATTTTTGCGATCGTGCTGTTACTGGAATTACGAATGTCATTTCCATCAACTCTCAGTACGGAAGAGTTGCTTGAATTACGAATGGTTTTCCCATCCCTGTCCACATGACCTACCGAGCTGTTACTCGAATTTCGGATAGTTTTGCCATCGCTGTCAATACTTCCTACGGATGAATTACTTGAATTCCTAAGTGTTTTTCCGTCGCTGTCCATTTTATATTGCGCGCTCGCAACAGTTGAAACGAGGATAAAAGCAAAAATTGCAAAGATTGTTTTGAATGGTGTTCTCATACTAATATTTTAAATATTTCAACTAATATAGTCAATTTACATTACCGATCATTCCTCTTCATGCAGCTTTTTGCCAAACAAATATTTCTTTTGATTGAAATTATAGGTAAGTCCAACTACAATACGTCCCGAAGAAGAAAGATTATTTGTCGCTGTTTCTTCATAAGCTCTGAACTGAACAGAAGCAGAAAGTGAAACATTTTTATAAAACACATCCAATCCGGGACCAGCAAGCAGGCAGTTCATTTGGGTTCCTTTTTGCAATGAATGATTCACGTATAAACCTTTTGTATATTCATAATACAGTTGAGCTGAAGGAATAAAAATAAAATCACCGGCTTTTACCTTTATAAAAATGTTCAGGTAATTGCTGATACTGTTTCCTATTCGTTCGTGGTAATAATTAGAGCCATTTACCTTGTACATGGAATTTAAACTGAAACCAAACTTCCTGTATCCAAACACATAATTCGAGTAAAAGAAATAATCAAGACTTCCAGTTCCCGGTTGCATTAAAAACGGGAGCCTCACGTTCTTATCATTCTTCGCATAATAATTCCCGGAAGGGATTTTTATTCCACCGCCAACAATCAGCCGGTGCAGGAATGTTTCGTAATCCACTTTCTTAATAAGATGATATCCCGCAAAAAATGTAGGGTCGCCCAGACCAGTGTGTTCGTATACAATGCTATCCTCCTTACTCTTATTATTATTAAAAGGAATAATAGCATTCAACTCTATGCGGTGATGAATAAAGTACTTTGCCCTTAACTCGTATACTTTATACGATTCATAATCCTTTGATGAATACACCCGCGCTACTGTAGGCACAATACTGTCGTGACCTGTATGCATTACTTTATAAGCTCCTGTAGGAAAGAGTTTACTTTTTTGCTCGTAGGAACGATAGCCATTAAACACTCTGTAGCGATGAAGAAAACCAACTGTACTTTGATTGTCGTAAGGAGTTATTCCCATAAAACAACCACAAATATCACAAGCGGCCGATCGCATGCTAATCAGCATGACCAGGCCAATAAAATATTTCATTAAATAAGTTTTAAATGATTTTGGAACTGCTTAGTCACCTTCTGTAACCGGAATGTCTGCCACCAGGTCTTCGTTTTGCCTAACCTTTACCGGGATACCGCCTACAACTACATTGTTGGGTGGTGTAAGGGAAAAATCTTCACCAACTGCATAAAGGTAATATTTCCCTTTATAGATTTTGGCAATTTCATAACTGCCGCTGATGTCAGCACTTACTTTAGCATCGTATTTAGAAACATCTGAACCCGGAAAATCTTCGGCATCGAACTTAATATAAACAGTTGCATTTGCAATACCTTTACCATGATGTGCAACTTTTCCTTTGATAGTACTTTTTCCTCCCAGCTCGTTCTTTTTGCAAGCAACCAGTAGTGGAATAAAAATGAGTAAATAAATTAATTTTTTCATGATGCTTGTTTTTAATTTGGATCTTTAAACCTGTCGTCATTAATAAATGAATAATCGGTCAGCGTCGATAAAAATGCTTTGATATCTTCTCTCTCCTGTGCAGATAATTGTATGCCAGCCTGCAATGATGTATCCAGTGTTGCACTTGGAACAATTCCTGAAGCGTAATGATCAAATACCTGCTCCATTGAGCTTAATCTTCCATCGTGCATATAAGGCGCCGTAAGCATAATATTCCTCAGGGTAGGAACCTTAAATTTATACCTGTCGTTCGGATCGCCGGTAATATGCGCCCTACCTGAATCCTGGAGGTTTGAATTTACACTTAAGCCATTATTACGAAATGAATAATCGGTAAACAAAGGCTCTTTATGGCAGGCATTACATTTTTGCTGAAACACCTGGTATCCGTTCAACTCCTGGGTGCTCAGCTGAACACCGTCCTCCCCGCGTTTATACAAATCGAACCTGCTTTTATAGGAATACATCATACCCATAAATTGAGCAAGTGCTTTCAGCATGCGTTCTGTGGTTACCTGCTCATCGCCATATGCCTGTTTAAACAGTACTTTGTATTTTGCACTTGCGTTCAGTTTTGCCAGCACATTGTTGATGTCCTCATTCATTTCAACCGGGTTGGTGATGGGCGCAAGGGGTTGCACTTCGATATGATTAACTCCGCCATCCCACATAAAACTGGTGTTCCAGTTCATGTTGAATAAGCCTGGTGAGTTCCTGTTCCCGAAAGCGCCATTTACACCGTGACTCAACATATGATCGGCATTTGCAAAGGCAACAAAGTTTTGGTGGCAGGTTCCGCATGACACTGTATTATCTGACGACAACATCTCCTCGTAGAACAGGTCACGCCCCAGGGAAAATTTTTCTATCGACAAAGGATTATTCGGAAAAGTATATACCGGTTGAGGCCAACCCGGAGGTGTTACCTGTTCGATATGATCGACAGGTAACACGGGCTTTATAGGTGGATCAACCTTGCATGCGAAAAACAAAGTGATACAGATGATGATATATACAGTTCCTTTTTTCAATTTAGTTATGTATGTGTTCTACACTGAACATCTTTTGATAGTTGTCGGCGATTGCCTTTGCATCAGCTCCCGCCATATGTATCGTGTGCGTTGTAGCAAAGTTAACATTATTTGTTGGGTTCTTAAACCACTCCGACAGATCCGCTTTCATATGGATTTCAGGCGTAACTGAGCTGCTAACCGTTGCTGTAGAGCTGTTAAAGGATGGTGTAACTGTTCTCAACACACTGTTTACTCCTTTAAAACCTCCCATGTGGTAGGTAAGCAAATGATTAGTAGCCGGCGATTTTGGTGAGGTCCCTTCAAATTTTGCCATTATATAACCGGTCGTCCAGTTCCAGTACATATCATTGTTTTGACTCAATGCGCCTGTTTGAGCACCTGAAACATTTCGTGCAGAATCTACCCCGATCATAAAACTGATTGCCGTGTATGTTCCATAAGGCACGTTCGCAATGGTAAAAGTTTTAGAAGAAGCATCTGATTCTTTTACTAAATGATAACTTTCTGACTCTACATAAACGGAACCATCCGATTTGGTTAGTTTGATGTTACTGATAAAATAATTGAATTTGGATACAGTGAACGTATCACCATTCGCGCTTACATAATTTACAGTATTCAATACCAGTTCATTGGTATCTACCATATTCTCCAGTTCTATCTTTAATGATCCTGTTGTTGCAGCAGGTGTGCCTGGAGTTGAGGGTTGCGGGTCGTTTGGATCTTTTTTACACGACCCCAATATGACTGCTATAATAGCAAGTCCTAAAAATGATTTTTTCATTTTAATATCTTAATTTTTTAAATAAATTTTGTTGCCTGGTTCCAATCAAACTTCTGAACATAACATACCAGTGCATAACCATTGCGTATACAGCAAAGCTATACCAGGACATGATCAAAGGGTTTGATGAATTTAAATACAGGCATATCCTCGCTTTTGAAAGGATACACCATTAAATTATACTAATGGGAAGTCAGGTGGATGAAATACAGCGCGGGATTCAGTAGTGTATTCTTTTAGTATATAGATAAATGATGGTTCGATGATGTTCTTATCAAAGCTCCATTTTTGCTCTACCATTACTGTGCATGGCATTAACTCAAATTTTCCTTTCAGGTTAGGTGCAGAAGGAACATTTTCCTGTTTCTCCTCTTCTTCTAATTGTTTATTTAAATGGCAGGAACCTTCACAACAGGATTTAGGTTTTGCCCTGTTGATACAAAGGTTTTTCGCGATATAATCCTGGTTAATTTTGAACTGGATGAGAATAGAAAGTTTTGCCGTTGTCTGGAACAGGATAACTGCTAATAACAATATGGAGACAAGTGCTCTCATTAATCGAGTTCAAATATACATCAAATCACTATCTCTAACTTATTAAGCAGGTAAAACCCTACTTTATGGAGATAAATTTAACTTTCTGCAATCGCCATAAGATCTTTACCTATATCCCTGCGATAATATTTGTCGGAGTAAGAAATTCTCTCTGCATTTGCAAAGCTCTTCTCAACAGCTTCTTTAATTGTGTTTCCATAAGAAGTGATAGCAATCAACCGACCTCCGTTGGTAAGCACTTTATCGCCATCCTGTTTTGTTCCGGCATGGAAAGCTATACTCTCTTTTACATTTTCCAGGCCTGTTACTTCATGTCCTTTCTGGTACTCTTCCGGGTAACCTCCTGCCACCATCATTACAGTAGTAGCAATACGCGGATCCAGTTCGAACGTGGTTTTGTCCAATTCCTGTTT
>DASWXS010000336.1:0-3858 GCA_036405375.1 Bacteroidia bacterium | reverse complement strand
ATTATATGATTGAATTTAAAATAAAAGCAGCAGGAGAACTCGAAAATGCCATACTGGTAACAGTAGTAGGTAAACGGGAAGATGCTGATCTGATAGAAGAATACCTCGACGAATTAGAATTTCTTACCCTCACTTACGGCGGAGTTACTGTAAAAAGGTTTATTCAGCGTCTTGAAAAGCCTGATAAAGCTACCTATATAGGTAAAGGAAAGATCCAGGAAATAAAAGAGTATGTTGCAGCAAATGACATCAAGCTGATCGTTATCGACGATGAGCTTTCTCCTGCGCAACAAAAGAACCTGGAGAAGGAACTGAATAAAAAGATCCTTGACCGTAATTTCCTTATCCTTCAGATCTTTGCCCAGCGCGCACAAACTGCCTATGCAAAAACACAGGTAGAGTTGGCTTATAGTCAATATTTGTTGCCTCGCCTTGTTGGTTTATGGACTCACCTGGAACGCCAGCGTGGTGGAACAGGAACGCGCGGCGGTGCCGGTGAAAAGGAAATTGAAACTGACAGGCGTATCATTCGTGATCGGATCACGCTTTTGAAAGAAAAGCTGAAAGAGATCGATAAACAAATGATCACTCAAAGGAAAAATAGAGGAGAGCTGATCCGTGTAGCATTGGTTGGATATACCAACGTAGGTAAATCAACCATCATGAACATGCTGAGTAAGAGCGAAGTGTTTGCAGAGAATAAACTATTTGCAACGCTTGATACCACTACACGTAAAGTAGTAATTGATAATGTCCCTTTCCTGCTTTCGGATACGGTTGGGTTTATTCGCAAGTTGCCTACGCAGTTAGTAGAGAGCTTTAAATCTACATTGGATGAAGCACGCGAAGCGGATCTGTTGTTACATGTAGTAGATATTTCACACAAAACTTTCGAAGACCAGATCAATGTGGTGAATCAAACCATGACCGATATTAAGGCTTCGGATAAACCGGTAATTATGGTCTTCAATAAGATTGATGCTTACCAGTATATCAAAAAGGAAGAAGATGATCTTACACCAATGACCCGGGCAAATCTTTCACTGGAAGAGTTGAAAAGGACCTGGATGAGTAAAATGAATAACGATTGTGTGTTTATTTCAGCAACTGAAAAAGACAATATTGAAGAATTCAGAAAGATTATTTATGATAGGGTAAAGGAACTTCATAAAAAAAGGTATCCTTATAATAATTTCCTGTACTAGACTTTAGACATAAGATGTGAGACATTAGACTGATCTGTCTTGTGTCTCATGTCTTGCGTCTACTATCTAAATTATTACATCACCTTATACAACACTGGCTTACTCGGGCTTGCATCGTTTTCAAAAGGAGCTATCTGAATGTTCAAAATATAAGTTCCATCATAAACATCATTGGGGACATAAATCATTTCGGTAATTGTACGTTGTGTTTGTGTATTTTCCGGATACTGCCAGAAAGCATGGTGGGCAGCCAGTACACCGTTATCTACTTCTTTGTCAACAGATGGAAGATCAAGCAACAAATGTTCGTAACCAAGAGATAAGATGTATTCAATAGCTTCTTTACCGATGAAAGGTGGATTGGTATTTGAATATTGTGCGTGTAATTTTGCTTCGGAGTTGGAAAGGGTGCGAATGATCAAAGCCTCTCCCTTTCTTCCTTCCAGGCATAATTCAATTCCCCGTTTGCTGATTACACGGTCCCCGTTTTCCTGTTCTTCGGGTAGCACAGTAATTAATTCGGCAACAAACATAAAGCGTTTTAATTCTTTGTTGATGCTGTAGTTTTCCTTGCTGATGTGCCCTACGCACTCGGTATGTGTTCCGTTGCCGTGAGGGTTGAAGGTTATCGTTCTGAAATTCACACTTCCACCTTGTTTTACATCGCCTACCCAATCGCCCATACGAACCGGTTCAATTTTAATGGGTGGTACATACCAGGCGCTTGCTGCATCTGCGTCAGTGCGCAATGGCATAGAAATATCAATAGGTTGAAAAAAATCTATTCTGTATGTTTTTCCAAGATGTAATAGTGTCGCTACCATTTTGAGTGGATGAATTAATGATTTTGTCGTTTAAAGAATACCTGGCGCGTATTTTTTCTGAGTAAGAAATAAGTTATCGCGATGTGAAACAGAAGCAGTAAGATAGTTACCGGAAGAGTAGGTTTTGGAATTAATCCCATAAAGGGATCATCAATATCATAGTATACATAAATAGTTATAAAATCCATGCAGTCCTGATAGATTGAATATAATGTCCAAATAAGCATTAATATCCACCCTGCGATAAAGCGTTTGTAAAAAAATAAGATCATTAAAGGGGTATAAACCATACCAAAAAGGAAAATACCCGAATAAAAGTTGAAGTCGAGCAGGCTTTTTACCATATCCCATAAAGCACCGAAATACCTGATCAGTTTGTATAAATACAAAACTGAAAACAAAATACATATACCATTAATGATGTTTGCTGTTGTTTTTCTCGTTGTACCTGAAGCCTTTGTGTCACTCATATTAGAGTGCAAATTACAGTTTTTTTGGAAGTTTATATCCGATTTGAATTCTTTCCTGTACGTTTTCTTTTTTTTCTAACAATTCATCTAAATACTTAAAGACAATTTCCATGTTTTTATCATGGTTATCAAGTTTCTTTTTGATTTTTTCGATGTCCAGCCTTAATTCGGTATTATCAATAAACATTTCTCTGACTTTTGTAAATATCCTCATTATCTGGATATTTACTGAAATGGATCTGTCGCTATTTAAAACGCTCGATAACATTGCAACACCCTGTTCCGTAAAAGCTAAAGGAAGTTTACGTGTACCCCCCCAACTTGATGTCACAAAATGTGATATCAAGTTTTGGAACTCTGAATGTGTTAATTGAAACATAAAGTCTTCAGGAAATCTTTTCGAATTTCGCTTTACTTGTTGATTTAAAACTCTGGTTTCTACCTGGTAAAGTTCAGCAAGGTCTTTGTCCAGCATTACTTTTTGGTTCCGGATCCAATAAATCTTATTTAAAACGAGCTCGTCAGGTATAACCAGGGCATTTTCTTTTGTAGGCATGATAAGTATTATTCCATGCAAAATAAAAGAAATAGAAAATTCCTTTTGCTATAAAGTGTAGTTTTTAGTAATTAATCACCTGCTCTTCAATATTTTCAGGCAATTCCCTGAATTCATATTGCTGATTACGCAACTGTGGTTCAAAACCTGCTTCTTTAATAGCTGCCTGTATGGTTTTATAGGTAAAACGATGTGGTGCGCCCGCAGCGCTAACTACGTTTTCTTCTATCATTATACTTCCGAAATCATTGGCACCTGCATGCAGGCATAATTGCGCAGTTTCCTTACCAACCGTTAACCACGAAGCCTGGATGTTTTCAATATTAGGAAGCATCATACGGCTTAAAGCAATCATGCGGATGTATTCGTCTTTGGTAACCGTATTCTTTATCCCTTTCAAACGGTTTAACAATGTTCCGTCGTCCTGGAAAGGCCATGGAATAAAGGCAAGGAAGCCTTTAGCGTGAGCAGGCTTCTCACTCTGTACCTGCCTGATCCATGCTAAATGTTCGAAACGCTCGTAAATGGTTTCTACGTGACCAAACATCATAGTAGCTGATGTGGTAATATTTAGCTGGTGTGCTGCTCTCATAACATCAAGCCACTCGCGGCCTGTACATTTACCCTTTGAAATCAGGCGTCGAACGCGGTCGTTCAGTATTTCTGCCCCTGCACCTGGCAAACTGTCAAGTCCTGAAGCTACCAGGGATTTCAGAACTTCAGTATGTGTTGATTTCTCCAGTTTGGTGATATGAGCAATTTCAGGAGGTCCAAGTGCGTGAAGTTTTATTTGAGGGAACATT
>DASWXS010000335.1:0-7460 GCA_036405375.1 Bacteroidia bacterium | reverse complement strand
CTATTCCTGCCTTGCTTTGAATGGGTTCTGATAGCTCCAGGATAACAGGATCCAGGTACAAGGCCATATCTTCTGCGGCCTTTTTTCTCCATAGGTTTACTTCCTGTTCTTCCGTAAATAATTTAACGATCTTCTTTTTTTCTAAAAAGTGAATGTTTAAGAGTTGTTCGGCCTGGCCGTAAAAATCATACAATGCGGGTATCACTTCATCAGCCAGCCAGCTCCTGGTAAGCCGTTTAAACACAACCGGGTTCCAGATTCCTGCAGCTACTTTTGAAGAAAGGGAAAGCCCGGGTTTGTCAATAATTAAAATGCTATCACCTTTTTGCGCCAGTTCCAATGCCAGTATTGTTCCGGCAAGACCTTGTCCAACAATAATATGATCGAAGTGTTTGATGTTATATTTTATTAAGCAAAATTACTTCTCGAACTGGTACTGGCTGTAATCAAGCAGCACCACTTTAATGAATTGTGAGTCGGGCATAGCGCTGGTAATGCCCATTTTTTCTTTTACTTTATTGGCAAGCTGCTTCAGACCAATATAATCAGAGTTTTTTTCGCAATGATCAAATACATCTTTGATAATTCCTACGTCTTTATCGCTTAATTTACTCACCTCGGGGAAGACCACTTTGTAATCATTACTCGTACGGTAAAGAATGGTGTTGCTGAGGTTTACTTTTTGCTTTAATCCAATTACCGTAGTTCCTGCCGCCATATCACCTAAGCGTTGCGATTTTTCACTAAGTGCAATGGTCAATAAAGCAATCAATCCATTAAATAATCCGGTGTCGATCAGCCTAAGCACCCAACGAATCAGGTAAGCCCCGAATTGTGGTTGAGTACCATCCAGCTTCACCACTTTTATCTTCATGATTTTTTTTCCAAAGCTCTGGCCATTAAAGAACTGTTCCATAACCAGGTGATAAAATACGAGGGGAATAAGGAATAATACCATCACAATCACCAGGAGCGTTTCATCCGGGTGATCAAACAATCCGGAAAAACTGGCAATAAGTACGAAAAGACATACATATGCAGTTTTGAAAGCATAATCTAAAATTGCTCCAACAATCCTCGCTCCAACTCCCGCGGGCAGGTATGTTATCAATACATTTTGGGTAGTATTTATTTTTATTCCTTCTTCTTCCATGTTGAAAAATGCGGTAGCTAATATCGAAAAAAAATCGCACTTTAGCATAACAATTACTCAAGTGAAAGAGGTTACCTTTTTAAAACAAAACGCGGATAAATGGGAGAAAATGGAAAGTACTCTCAACAGCGATACGCTTTCGAATCCGCGTGAAGCCTCCGAAATGTTTATTGAACTAACCAACGATCTTTCTTATTCACGCACTTATTACCCGCAATCTGCAACCACGCAATATTTAAATGGATTAACAGCCAAAACGCACCAGTCTATTTATCAAAACAAAAAAGAAGAGAAAGGAAGATTTAAACGTTTCTGGAAATTTGAAGTGCCCGGATTATTTGCGCAGTATCACAAACAGCTTTTTGTATCCTTTGTTGTTTTTTTAGTTTCTGCAGTAATTGGTTTTGTTTCCCAGGTATATGACGATGATTTTGTGCGTTTGATTGTTGGAGATGCATATGTAAACGAAACTATCGAACGCATCAAAAGCGGGAATGGTCTGGGTGTATATGGCGAACATCCGCAAGGAATGATGTTCTTTTACATCACCAGTAATAATATTTTTGTTTCTTTCCGCGTGTTTGCATTCGGACTGATATTTTCTTTAGGAGCAGGATACGAATTGTTCCGTAATGGTATTATGCTGGGTGCGTTTCATGCCATGTTCCTTAAATACAACCTGCTTGTGAAATCGCTCCTGGTTGTATACATTCATGGAGCATTTGAGATCTCCGCTATTATTATTGCAGGCTGTGCAGGTTTTGTACTGGGAAACAGCTTTATGTTCCCGGGAACCTATACACGTATGGAATCATTCAAACGCGGGGCAAAGAACAGTCTGAAAATTGTTATAGGTTTGATACCCGTATTTATCGCCGCAGGATTTTTGGAGAGCTTTATCACCCGTTATACCAATATGCCACTTTGGTTAAGCCTGTTTATCATTATTTCTTCCTTCGCATTTATTATTTGGTATTTTATCATTTATCCAATTCGTTTAACAAAAAAATCAGCTTATGTACCAGCAGCCCTCACGTAAAGTAGAATTCAGGAGAAAAAGAGACTTCGGTCAGATCTTCACGGATTCATTTAAATATCTTAAATTTAATTTCAAAGGGATCATGGGAGCTGTTCTTTTGCTGCCGGGGCCATTGTTGTTAATTGCAGGTGGTTTCAATGGATACCTCCAATCTATCAGTTCCAATCCTTCCAGTTTTCTAACTATGGGAGGTGTCAGCAATATGTATGATGCAATGTCAAGCATATTTATGGTGATGTTGCCCTATTTGTTTTTTATGTTTCTTGCATCAGTTGTTTATCACGCTGTAGTGAACAGGTACCTTATTCTATCGCAACAAAATCCTGATGGAGAAACAATAGGTATACAAGAACTTATGAAATACCTTCCCAAAGATGCCTGGAGATTGTTTTACAATTATCTGCTGCTTTCATTGGTTTCATTGGTTGTTATGATTGCATTAGTAATACTCATGTTTATTCCAATCCTGGGGGTTCTCATGCTTGTGGTAGGAATCTTACTCGTAGGACCTAACCTGGTGTATGTAATAACCAATTCGAGTTACCTTGTTTTACGTGATGAGATCCTGATCACCCAGGCATTCATGAAAACATGGCGTTATATGCGTGGCAATTATTGGTATACCTGGCTGCTGTTGGTGGTTGCATACCTGATAGTTTCCATTGCAAGTTCTATTTTCGCCCTCCCACAAATCATTTTATCGTTGGTAAATACCTTTACGAGGTTCAATCCAAACAACTTTCAATATGACGGAGGTGGGGACAATCATTCTACCTTGTTTGTTATTTTTGGGATGATCGCTGTTTTAGGTCAGTTTATAGTAATGCCGCTCCTGAATATTTTTACCACTATTAATTACCATAGTCATGAAGAAGAAGAGGAGGGAACAGGGCTTAAGCAACGCATCGACGAAATAGGCATAAACAATTAATCTTCTGTACTAATTCTTGGATCGCAGGCCTTCTATATATTTTCTCGTTGTTTGTTTATTGATACTGAACGTATCATGCGTATTGGGGATTCCGGTAAAGCAGGATACGCTTGTTCCTAATGCATTGAAAGTTGATAAACAAACAGAAGAGGATATTTTTTCAGACAGAGATTATGTGTATGTACAGGAAGATGCAGCCAAACATTCTGATTTTTTCCAGGAACTACGCGATTGGCTGATCAGGAAAATATTTGGTGAATTGTCACCGGAAAACATTAATAATTTCTGGTCAATGATTACCTACATCCTGGCTGCTTTATTTATTGCAGCGCTTATTTATTTGCTCCTGAAAATGAAGGGAGGCAGGCTATTCAAGGGAGAAAGTGCACGAACGTCTGTGTTTACAGATATCCGGGAAGATATTGATACGATAAACATCGATGACCTGATAAGGAAAGCTACAGGCGACCACGATTACAGGCTTGCTTTTCGTTATAGTTTCCTGAAAAGTTTACAGTTAATGAATAACAAAAAACTCATCGATTGGAAATCGTATAAAACCAATTATGAGTATTACAAAGAATTCGAATCTCAGAAGATGAAGCCGGTTTTTAAAGACTTATATACAGGATTTGAATATGTATGGTATGGAGAAGCTCCGATAAATAGAGAGGTTTACGAAAAATATAACACTGAATTCAACGAATTCAACAGGCAATTAGATGTTTAAACAGAACAGGAAATATTTCATTGTATTGATCGTGGTATTTGCCGCGATTGTTTACGTGCAGATGAATGCGCCTGTACCTGTGAAATGGACCAAGACATACAAAAGTAAAGATAAGATCCCGTTTGGCACCAAAGCCTTGTTTGATCTGCTGGATAAGTCGGCATTTGCTGAACGGATTGAGATAGTAAAGGAAAATGTTTACAAGACGCTTGACGAAAATGCACCATCGGCAACCAAATCTTCAACAATTTTCATTAACGACAATATAGCTTTTGATGATATTGAGACTAAAAAGATTCTGAACTATGTGGCTGCCGGAAACAAAGTGTTATTTTCAGCAAATAATTTTTCAGGTTTACTTGCCGATACATTAAAAATAAAAACAAACCTGGAGTTCTCTTATTTTATACCTGAAAAACAGGATTCGTCTTACAGTCTTGTGTATCACCAGGGCCGGAAAGATCAAAAAGTATTTTCATATAAAGATGGTGTTACACCGGTTTATTTCACCGCATTCGATACGCTAAAATCTTCGGTTATAGCAAGCGATGTGAAAAAGAACCCCGTATTTATTTCAGTAAAATGGGGTAAAGGCGAATTTTATTTTGTATCTGTTCCGGATGTGTTTGTAAACTATAATATCGTGAATCGCCCGGCGAGGCAGTTTGCTTATATCACGCTTTCATATATCGATTCACCATTAATCCGTTGGGACGAACATTATAAAACGTTCAATGAGCACATTGACTCTAACCTGCAGTTCATTTTCAATAACGATTCGTTGTATGCAGCTTATTTGCTGACGATCTGTTCTATTTTGCTCTTTATGGTCTTTAACCTGAAAAGAAGACAAAGAGCTATTCCTGTTATAACACCTCCTACCAATTCTACGATAGAATTTGTGAACGTAATTGGAAGTGTATATTACAATTCGAAAAATCATAAAATTATTGCGGAAGAAAAAATTGCAGCATTCCTTGAATTCATACGTTCAAAGTTCCAGGTGAATACACGCTTGTTTGATGATGTATTCCTGAACCGCGTGACCTCTTTATCGGGAATCAAGAGAGATGAGATTCAAAAATTGTTTAATTTGATAGATAAAATTCAGTTCAGCTCAGCTATAGATGAACAAACGCTTATTCAATTGAATACAGAAATAGAAAAGTTTCACGAAATAAATAAACGCTAATGGAAAATACATTTTCAAACAGGGTTGATCTGCAACACATCAACCAGGCTTCTGAACGGATCAAGTCCGAGATCGGTAAATATATTGTAGGTCAACAGGAAATGGTAGATCTTCTTCTTATTGCACTGCTAGCGGATGGCCATGTGCTGATTGAGGGTGTGCCGGGCGTGGCAAAAACGCTTACCGCTAAATTATTGGCGAAAACATTCCATGCCGATTTTAAACGTATTCAGTTCACTCCTGATCTGATGCCTTCTGATATTATTGGTACTTCGGTATTCAACGCAAAGACTAACGAGTTTGAATTCAGAAAGGGACCTTTGTTCACCAACATTGTACTGGCAGATGAGATTAACCGTGCGCCGGCCAAAACACAGGCGGCTTTGTTTGAGGCAATGGAAGAGCGCCAGATAACAAACGACGGAACAACATATCCGTTGGCATTCCCCTTTATGGTGTTGGCAACACAGAACCCGATAGAGCAGGAGGGAACCTACCGTTTACCGGAAGCACAATTAGATCGTTTCCTCTTTAAAATAGAAGTGCGTTATCCTGACCTCGAACAGGAAACCCAGATATTACAATCTTTCCATGAAAAGAAGAATAAAGTTGATTTTGAAAAAGTAGAACGTGTATTGAGCAATGATGACATTAAATCATTAAGAGATACAATCGGAAGTTTACATATCGAACAAAACCTGTTGAGATATATCGCGCAGATAGTTCACGAAACACGCAACAATACCTGGTTGTTTTTAGGAGCTTCTCCGCGTGCGTCGCTGGCTATCCTGAATGCATCCAAGGCTTGTGCAGCATTACGTGGCCGGGATTTTGTCAGTCCTGATGATATTAAATATGTAACCCCACATGTTTTAAAACACCGTGTGATAACTACGCCTGAAAAAGAAATGGAAGGTGTAACGAGTACCGAAGTGATCAAAAAGATCATTGAGAAAGTTGAAGTTCCAAGATAATTTAAAACTGGAAGTAAATAAATTCGTTTGCATTGAATTTCCCGATAAGGAAAATGGTAAGCAATGCGATAATGTAAAATGCTGAACGTAGGAAAGGATCGAATAGCTTTAACCTGTTGAGTATTGCGTATTCTTCGTTCAGTTCTTTTAAAAACAGGAACACAATGAGAGCACAGGCAATAAGTAACGGAAATGTATCTGTTACTGATTTTAATTGCGAAAGGAAAAGCGAAGCATCGAATGAGGTAAAGATCCTTTTGTAGATAGTAAATAAATCTTCTACATTCAATGCCCTAAATGCGATCAGGGAGAATGTGTGGAATAACATCAGGTATACCCAACCAAGTAGCGGAAATACTTTAACCGGTTTTTTTTGTTCGCTGTTCAATAATTCGGCAATGTAAAAAACACCATGCAGGGTTCCCCACACCAGGAAGGTCCAGTTGGCGCCATGCCACAAAGCACTGACCAGGAATACAAGGAAAATGTTCAACAACCATCTCGTATGTGAAACGCGATTCCCACCTAAGCCAATGTAAAGATAATCCCTGAACCAGGTAGTGATCGAGATGTGATTACGCTGCCAGAACTCAACCAGCGATTTGGATAATAAGGGGCGCCTCCAGTTAAGGCTGAGGTTGATACCAAAATATTTTGCAATACCTGTGGCGATGTCTGAGTATCCTGACA
This sequence comes from Bacteroidia bacterium, assembly GCA_036405375.1. Lineage (GTDB taxonomy): Bacteria > Bacteroidota > Bacteroidia > B-17B0 > Aurantibacillaceae > JADJDM01. The sequence continues at coordinate 751 of DASWXS010000335.1, read as the reverse complement.
GATCGCAATATACCTGCACTACAAAAAGAAAACCTGCAAAGAGAAGTGTGGAACCCGAAAAATTATCAACGTCGTTAAAGATCGGTGTTACAATTTCTCCTAATCTGTCTGCAATAACTATTTTTTTAAAGAATCCCCAAACAGTTAGTCGTGTTGCAAGCTCCCATTCTACCCGCGCCATAGTGTGGTGTTCATAGAACTGGGGCATTAAACTGTTATACCTAACAACAGGTCCGGCAACCATATGCGGGAAAAAGGAAACATAAAGTGCAAACATACCGTAACTGTCCTTTGGTTTGTATTTCCCCCTGTACACGTCTATAGTATAGCTTAATGATTGAAAGGTATAGAATGAAAGGCCTGCTGGAATAATAAATGCCTGGAGCATGGAGAAGTTCGATAGCTCAAGCATATTACCAAGTGAAAATATGGAATTCAAAAAGAAGATGCTGTATTTGAAAGCTAAAAGAACTCCTATGTTACTGATCACACTCAACAGCAACCATGCTTTCTTTTGTTTTTTGTGGGTGGAAGAATCAATTTTTTTTGCTGCGTAATAATCCACCAGCGAGGTGCCGATCAGTAAAAGACAATACCAGGGATTATAGCTGAAGTAGAAATAAAAACTGGCTGCAAGTAAAAGTATCCATCGCCATTTGTGGGCAATGCTCCAGTATAACGCGAACACTATAGGTAAAAAAATCAGGAAGTGTAGCGAATTAAAAAGCATTTATTGGTTTGCTTTGTGATA